>JBKCGB010000115.1:0-3638 GCA_046303375.1 Roseiflexaceae bacterium | reverse complement strand
CGTGCCCGTAGCGCGCCGGCGTAGTCGCCATCGTGCGCACTGCCGTGTTGGGATGGTAGGCGCGGTAGGCATCGCGCAACGCCACATAGCGCTGCCAAAGCGCCGCATGCATGGGATTGGCCATGTCATGCGTTTTGCCCGTGACAATATTACCGGCCCAGTCTTCAGGCACGGGAATCCAGTCTGCGGGCTGGAAAAATACCGTCCCCTCCAGCACCACACACGTAATCGTCGGATTGCGATCACTATCTGCAGTTGATTTGGCACGGTAGCCGATAATTTTGTGGGCGAATTCCGCAAAGGTGGCACAGCCATTGGCCACCCCAAACACCTCCCACGCTAGGCGCAGTGGCAACTGCTCGCTGCGCACAAACGTGCCACCGCCGCCGATATGGTTGTGGGGCGCTTTGAGCTTGAAGAGGAATTCTTGGCCAGGCTGCAACACGCCGAAACTCCGCCCCGACGGCATCCAAAAGTTGCACTCACTCGCCTGATCCCGTTGCAACGCCGTGAACCATTGGTTGTCGGTAACCCCCAGATAAAAGTGCATGGTGGGGACTCCTGATGGTCTAGTCCAGTTGTGGGTCTGCCCGCAGTGGCGAGTAGTCGCGGGGCATGGCGATCTCGTCCGCACCAGTCGGCGCATGCTGCATGAATGCGCTCAGCGGCGCCGTCAGGCGCTGGTACTCGGCATACGACAGCACCACTGCCACGGCCACACCATCAACCGTCAGCAGTTGTGGTGCCCCGGCGACGGCCTGCGCGACGATTGCAGGCAACGGGGGAGCTTCGTCGAGTTGCCACGATTGTGTCATGTGTGGGTTCCTTTCTGCAATACACGCGTTGCAATAACATATCCCGCCAGTACCGCCCTGAATTGATGCGTAATCTCACGATCCTTGTATATGAGTGTGAGGGTTTCGTCATGGTTTTGTCGTAGGCGAAATGGTTCAGCAAGGGACCCAAGTACATCAGAAGCAACAATTTTGTGCATCGGTACATCAAGTGGTACCGGGTGCTGAGATGCTTTGAAGTCTGCTTCATACAACACAGATATCGGCACATTATCGATATCGGCCATAGCCATCATTACGCCCTGCATGTGTCGCGTACGCTTACCCAAAAAAACATGCCCACGGTAGTACATCCAATAGAGTTCACCCGTATAGCCGTAGCTTAATGTGTGATGTGGTGTGGAAGTCACAAAATCAACATCAATGGGCACATCTGGATCATCGATTTTATCAAAGTCGATTACCAATTGCGCACCAATTTCGCCAAACATGTCGAGTTGTTGGGGCACCATTTTGTACGGAATTCCGTCCGACTTCTCCAGAATGATGACGGTTTGTTCAGGGTTGATGATAGGTTGTAGTATGTCAGGCTGTGGCGGATCGACAAGAGGCGCCACAGGCTTCGGTGGAACAATTGGTTCCGGGGTTTCAATATCTATGGCGCAATCTTCTTTATAGGCATGCACGTATGCACGCCCGCGTTTAATGCAATTGCCTAGTATGATGTCATAGTAATAAAAGTAAACGCCACATCTCATGCAATGCATGTGGTTATCCTTGCGCTTAGAAATATCATATACACGGTACGATTAGCAATACGTTCAGCATTACCCTATTACAGTAGTTCGATAGCCCCCACATCACGACCCAAGAAAAATTCGCGAATTGTAGGTCTGTTCAATGGTATTGGTGCACTGTGTGCGTTGCAGTTCCGCATATTCAGCAATAGCACGATGCCAGGCATCACGAAGTTCGGGATAATCGTTTGCATCAATCCAATCATGCAACCACGTTTTTTGGCCATGGTGGGAATGTAGATAATGCATCAAAATACCATAAATTGGAGCAGAATCATCAAATGCCATCACCAACACGTCTTCGAGTAGATTGATATCGAAATTTCCCATCGCATCGATATCAGTCGCGGCAAAATACATCTCGTCATCTTCCATGTTGTGACTCCTTTCCCGCACAAGTGTTGACCGCTTCTACTACATTACGCAATCAACATCCACAGATTGCTGTCGAGCGGTGGAATCTCATCAAGTTGTTGAGACATTGCTGCCACCCCAGCTCGTGATGTGTCGCGAACAATGGAGGCGATATCCACATAGTGGCCGATAATATGTCCAACCAATTTATACCGTGACTCACCCATGGCCCCCAGGGGAAAGCGCAGATATATGCCAGTATCGATGTCACCGGGCGTAAGTTTAGGGTAGTCTGCTGCCTCTTCGGAAGTCACATCAAAATCCACCGTGTAGTATTCACCACGAGCAATCTGCGCATAGAAATCTGCGATTGCATCACGCGCATACTGCATGGCCTGATGTGGAGTAGTCGCATGTTTGACTGTGGCGATTGGTTCGGGTGAATTGTCAATGACATCCATCACCCACTCCACCCAATACTCGTGCTCATCGCGCACCAAACGTGCATAGTACGCGACACCCCAATCATTACGTTCCAGATTCTGATTCATCACGCACTCCTTTCATCCACCACCACATTACACACCAGCTGGTCGCTCTGCTGGTGACGGGTCACCAAGCACCCATACCCGAGGTACTGCACCGTCGCACTACTGCCATCCGTCACATTGACGCGCACAAATATGGGCAAGGCCACATCGCTGTGGTCGACGAAGGTGCGCCACAACTCGTGTGCGCCCAGCTCTTCTTTGCCGAATTTGGCCTGGATCCCGGCTGGATTTTTGCGTGCTACCACATACAGCGGCCGCGCAAAGCTCATCGGCGCACAGATGGTGCTCGACGGGCTGCCCGCCACCTGCGCAAAAAGCGCCTCGCGCGTCAGGCAGGTGCCCACCGGCAACGTGGCAAAGTAATCCGCGCGATACGGGTGCGTGGTATGCAACTTACGCTCTTTGTCGATGCGCGTACGCACGTTTTGGCGCATGTTGGTCAGGTGGGGCACCATGGGGAGTAGGCCATGGATTAAGGCGGTCTGGAAGGCATCGACGCGGTACATGGCATCATGCACCATGGCGTTGCGGATTTCGGTGAAGTGGCTCAACTCTTTAAATGTCTGCGCATCGAGGTCCTCGTAGTAGCGCAGCTGGCACAACTGGCGGAAGAGGGGATCTTTGTCGAGCTGCGTACTACGCACCAGCATGCCCGCATCGGCGGCCTCAGCAAATTCGCGCGCTTCGTCGGCGGCAGAGGGTTTGGCATGGCCGTGCATCAGCGCATGCCGATCGCGGTACATGGCGCGGATGCGCCCCTCGATGTACGAGCTCAGCAACAGCATGGCGCCCATACGCGCGAGCACGCTGTGGTCGTCGCTCAACGCCGCAATTTGCGCGAGGTAGGACTGGACTTGGATGTGAAACTGCTGCCCTTGGGCCATCCGCGGCGGGCGTGCCGTCATGGCTTTGATGGCAGTCTCACCCAGCGCCGTCAACGGGAATTCGGGCAGGGTCTGGATGCGCTGTGCGGCCGGTTTAAAAGGAGTACGTGGCGCCATGGGCGGGATCCTTTGTATGTGTGCGTGCGCTGAGTATGCCACGAAATGACGTGATACGCAACTAGACGGGTTCTGTAGTAGAATAGATAGACCGCTACAATGCCATATGCCAGCGATGCAATCAAGGAGTGACCGATGATG
>JBKCGB010000114.1:0-6360 GCA_046303375.1 Roseiflexaceae bacterium | reverse complement strand
ACCATAATTCACAAGCCAAGGTGTTGGCATCCAGCTGGTGCAGGAGCGTGTCCATGATTGCCAACGGCATACGGTCATCCATGGCTTTACCGCTCACATAGCGGCCAATGCGATGTAACCCGCGATACCAGATGACCGGTGAACCGACATGCACACCAAAGAGTTCGGCTTCACGCCGGCTGGTGACACCGATATCCACAAAGATATCTTCAAAACCGAGGTGTGCTTTGTCGAGTTGTGCCTGGGTCATCACATGTCCACTAGCTGCCGCAAATATCCCACGCGCCACCACGCCGCTGCGCCCCAGCACTTGGGCAGTTTGGCCAATCATGTAGCGCCGATCGGGTGACATGCGACGTGGCCCTTGGGCGGTATCGAGCAGCAAAAAGCCGTCATCAGTGATATAACGCACCACAAAGCCGATTTCATCCATGTGTGCTTGCACGAGCACCCGTGGACCATGCCCACCCACGTGCACCAACAGGTTGCCGACAGCATCGACAGTGAGAGCCTGTGCCCGTGGACGCCAGCGCTGGGTCAGGTAGGTGCGTACTGGCTCCTCATAGCCACTCGGGCCAGGGATATCACAGAGTTCGCGCAAGAGTTGGAGCATAGTGGCATCACTCATGACACCCTCCTTTTACTCGCTATCGGTCACTTTACCGATACGGGCGAATTCACCTGGAGTCAAGCCACATGCCAATGTCAGGGCACGAGCCGCCAATTGTAGGGGGATGATTTCTGCGAGTGGGGCAAACGCCAAAGGCGGCAATGACACGGTGGGATAGCGTCGAGAAGTGCTCACAGGGCCAATCAACCACACATCACTGCCACAGGCATGCAGTTCATCAGCAAGACGCATATCATAACCAAAAGTGGCACCTGGGCCCGCACATATCACCGCCCGATGGCCAGGACCAGCGATTTCGAGTGGGCCATGCCGGAACTGGGCGCTGCTGAGTGCATCTGCCGAAATACGTGCGGTTTCTTTGAAAAGCAACGAGCCAGCCAAAGCAGTTGCATACGATGGACCACGCCCCACAAATGTTATCGGACCAGGTCGGCGCCATTCATCGGGCAACGTATCCGGATTGTACTGTTGTGCGAGTTTGCGTTGTGCCTCAATTGCAGGCAACAACTGGTCAGCGATTTGGGCGGGCGCATCACCGACCACCCGGCCCGCAAAGACGGTGAGCGCCAATAGCGAGGTGGTATAGGTTTTGGTTGCCACAGCGCGTTCGCTCCCGGCAAGATGCGGAATCGCATGTGCCGCATGCCGTGCCAGTGTGCCATTCGGATTGTTGGTCACTGCAATCAGCAACGACTGTGGATGCCTGTCATTGAGGAGCCGTACTGCTTCAATGGTTTCACCCGACTGCGAAATAACGATAAGCGCTGTATCACGCGTAAGCGCCTGGTGCCCAAAATGCAACAATTCTGAAAGCTCGATGTGTGTGACCGGCAAGCCGGCCGCAAACAACTTGAGCATGGCTGGATAGGCTGAATAAAACGAGCTTCCCATCCCCGTGATAATAATGCGACGTGGTGTCGCATCACGCAGTGCTTTGGCAGCACCTTCGAGTGCGCTACCAGCCGCAAGATGGGTACGCAACGCATGCTCCAGCAGATCTGGCTGCGCCTGGACGTCACTAAGAAAATCGCTAGTACTCATATCACACCTCTCTAGCACACACCGTTATGTCATCTTTAATAGGGTTTGTGCCTCAGCCACAGGCACCAACTGTGCGGCACCTGCAATTTGCCCCTGAATAATCGGTGCAGCTGGGACAATGGCCTGAATAGCAGCTGCCACCTCATCGACGTGGCGCCGCTGGAGCATAAAAACCGCAGTCGGTCCGGTATCCGTTGAACAGTAGACAGAGATACCTTGGGCACGGAGCGTATTACACATCCGAAATAAGGCAATATTTTCAGGCTCCCAGCCAATAATTTTGTAATCGTCACCACCCGACATCGTCACACCGTGGAGTCGCATACTGTCGATTTCGGACATGCGCCCCAGCCACTGCCAGTCACCACGGCGCGTAGCTGCAATCCCTGCCACGATTTCGCTACTGCGGGTGGTCATCCACCCCGCAAAGAGCGTGCTCGTAGGCGCATCAGCATGTGCTTGCTCGGTTTTGAGACCCACACGTGACTCGATGGGGACCGTCAAGAGGGCCACGTCGTCGAATTGCCCAGGTTGGTCGAGGCGCACCGCACAGCTGTCTACATGCCCTAAGCCCATGTGCGAGACCCATAACGCGATTCCGCCGACTGCAGCACGACACCCTGACCCAGCAAGCAGACGCGCAACACAACTCACAAAACGCTGATTGGCAATCATGTGGTCGCCAAATAGTGCGGCGATACCAGCCACTGCCAGTGCAGCTGACCCTGATGCACTCGAACCGAGCCCTTTGCCGGCAACCGCAGCGCGGAAGAAATTTTTGGTACGGACGACAGCCGGCCATGTGACTCCCGCCATGTGGCGCAGCGCGTCGAGGGTTTGCACGATGCGATCGCGCTCACGACCACTAGCAGGCGTATCACCGAGCCAAATGTCGTCAGCAGGTGCTGTCGGTACAAATTCGACATAGGTGACGGTGCTCGCCGCATCGCTGTTGAGTGAAATACTCGGTAGAAACGCAATACGCTGCGCCCAATCACTGAGACCGTGATACTTGAGAATTCCTTGCATGGGAAATGCGCGTGCGGCGGCGCCGTGTTGCGCTATCGGTGGGGGCAGTTGTGTGGGGTATGCATCAACCACAATCCCGTGGTCACGCAGTGCGGCCAGGATGTCGTGATGACCTGCTTCCATGTGTGATTGAAGCGCCTGAATTGCAGCAGGAAACTGCACCATGAATGCCTCGCATGTACGTACGTGAAAAAGTAGACAGCCTTGTCAATCGTCTACGTTCATCATAACACGGTTAGCACCGTGATGATGTCGTAGCTGACACGAGCATAGTCCAGCCAAGACCACACGAACATATTACAAAACATGTGTCATTTTTGCCATATCTACCAATATCTGCCGTATTATAATGGAGATAGGTTGGCCGCAACAGCGAAAGGATGCGAGTGTGGTTGTATTTGTTATGATTGATGGGATGCGCCCTGATGCGATCACCGCAACACCGTGCCCCAATCTCACAGCGCTGATCGCCCGTGGTGCCAGCACCATGCGTGCACAGAGTGTCATGCCGAGCATTACGTTACCGTGCCACACTTCAATTTTCCATTCCGTACCACCGACACGCCATGGTATCACCACTAATTATTTTATCCCGCTGGCACGCCCATTGCCTGGTCTTATCGAAGTAGCGCGTGCTGCCGGCAAAAAAAGTGCCTTTGTGCACAACTGGGAACCCCTGCGCGATATGGCACGCCCTGAACAACTGTCATATGCGTGGTGCCACGAGCCACCACTCAATCAGAGCTACGACGACGAAATGCACGCCGAGGCAGTGCGCGTCATCGAAAGCCAACGCTATGATTTCGTCTTTGTCTACTACGGATCCGTGGATACTGCTGGGCATGCCTACGGCTGGATGCAACCGGGATACTTGGGGCAACTCAGCCATGTTGACACCTTGTTTGGTGAGCTGATGGCAGCACTCCCCGCCGATGCGCACATCATTGTCCAAGCGGATCACGGTGGTCACGATCGCAATCACGGTACTGACATGCCCGAAGATATGACGATCCCGTGGGTGGCTGCCGGACCGCGCGTCAAAGCGGGCTATACGATTAGCAGTGCCGTCTCGCTCCTCGATACCGCACCCACACTCGCTGATATGCTTGGCATTGCTGCCCACGAAGAATGGGAAGGATATAGCGTTCGCGAAATTTTTCGCTAGCTGACGCATTCTGATACCCAATGCGCACCGCTGATGTAAGACTCAGCGGTGCGCATTGCTGTGTTCAATCCGATTTTCTACTGACTACGTAGCAGTCAAAAGCACGCCTATTAGCGAATGAATGGAGATTGTCGTGGTAGCTACATCCCAACCGTCCCGTAGCCTTGCAGACAAGTGGAAAGTCTTGATTTCGGTGGTATTTGGTATTTTCATGATTATTCTCGATACTACCGTGGTTAATGTGGCGTTTCAAACGCTCCGCCGTGAATATGGCGCCACACTCACAGATGCACAGTGGATTATTAGTGTATACACCCTGGCCTTGGGCATCATGACACCACTGAGTGGCTTTTTGGCTGATCGTTTTGGCACCAAAAACATCTATATTTTGGGGCTAATTCTCTTTGTGATTTCATCTTTGGTGTGTGGGATTGCCCCATCGCTACCCATCTTGATTGTGGCACGTACGCTACAAGGGATTGGCGGTGGGATGGCACAACCCCTCGGCCCGACCTTTATCTACCGCACCTTTCCACCCAAAGAACAGGGCATGGCATTCGGCTTTTTTGGCATTGCACTCGTCATGGCGCCAGCACTTGGGCCCATTTTTGGTGGGTGGTTGGTCGACCAAGATTTATGGCGCTGGATATTTTTCATCAACGTCCCCATTGGCATCGTTGGTGCAATCTTGTCATGGCAATGGCTGCCTAGCGATACCCGTACGACCATCGCCAAAGCAGACCCACTCGGCATTATCAGCGCAAGTGTCGGCTTTGGGGCAATCCTGTATGCCACCACCATCGTCAGCGAATTCGGCTGGGGTGATAGCAGTGTCTTGACATGGTTCGCCGTGGGCGTCGTGGGCATCATCACCTGGATTATCGTGGAACTGTTTGTGGCGCCCGAACCACTACTCGACTTGCGCTTCTACAAAAATCCCACGTTCACGATGGCCAATCTAATCGGGTATGTGTCGGTGATTGCCCTCTTTGGTGCCGAATTCTTGATGCCCGTCTACCTGCAGGCACTCCGCGGGTATACCGCATTTGAAAGTGGCTTAACACTGCTACCACTTGCAATCACTTCGGGAATCATCACCCCACTCGCCGGTCGTTTATTTGACAAAATCGGACCTCGGATTTTGATTGTGACCGGTTTCTCGGTGCTCCTCATCAATACATGGCAGCTCGCCCAAATCGAAGCCGATACACCGATCAGTACCATCATGTGGCTACTCGCACTGCGTGGCGTCGCGTTGGGGCTCACCGTACAGACCACCTTTGCAACAGCACTGAGCAGTGCACCCCAACAAAAAATCTCGCGTGCATCGTCACTCGTCAACGGTACGCGCTTTGTGGTGCAGTCGATTGGCGTGGCCATCTTGGCGACAGTCCTGGCGAGTAGTTTGTCAGCAGAAGTCAAAGCCCAACAAGCCCAAGCCCAAGCTCAAGAGAGTGTGGCTGCACGTGCGCCATTTGGCATCTGTGAGACGCCGGGTGTCGCACCAGAAGACAACATTCCCGCAGATGCCCTCAAACAACTCAACGAACTCCCCGTCGATATGGCAACTGCGGCCAAAACCAAAATCCGTGCCCAGCTACAACAGGCCTGCGCAGAAAACGTCCAAGGATTTGAATCCGCCTATTTATTGACGTTTTGGGTAGCGTGTGTAGCCATCGTTGCTGGTTTCTTTTTGCCGGGGTGGCCAGGACCATGGGGGGGCAGAAGCGAAATGCAACGCCAAGCAAGCGGGTCTTCACACTAGCAAATAACACACACACATCAACGCACTGGGTGGTACAATCGTACTACCCAGTGTTTTTGTATGCCAAAGGAGTCACCAATGACAATCCTACGCGGTGCCACGGTGCTGATTACTGGTGGTGCCTCGGGTATTGGGCTGATGCTCGGCGAATACCTGCTCAAATCCGGTATCACTCAACTCATCATCTGGGACATCAACGCCCAAGCACTCGCCAGCGTGGTGCAACACCTTAGTGCGCAGGGGTACGTGGTACACGGATATCAGGTGGATGTCACCGATGTGGACGCCATCCAACAGACGTTGGCGCGCATGACACAGCACGACTTACACGTCGACATCCTCGTCAATAATGCGGGCATTGTGGTCGGTAAACCGTTTGTGGAGCACAGTCATGCCGAAATCACCCGTGAAATGCTCATCAACACCAATGCACTGATGCATCTCACCCGCGAGGTTCTGCCTGGCATGCTGGCGCGCAATCATGGGCACATCGTCAACATCGCCTCGGCAGCAGCACTCGTCGCCAACCCGCGCATGTCGGTCTACTGTGCGAGCAAATGGGCGGTAGTCGGCTGGTCAGATTCATTGCGCCTCGAGCTTGCGCAGCAGAGTAGCGCCGTGCAAGTCACCACCGTGATGCCGTATTACATTGATACGGGCATGTTTGCTGGGGTCAAATCACCGATTGTGCCGATTCTCAAACCAGCCAGCGTGGTTGCCCAAATCGCC
>JBKCGB010000113.1:0-93987 GCA_046303375.1 Roseiflexaceae bacterium | reverse complement strand
TCATGCAACTCTACAATGGTTTTGACCTTCAACTCTAAGCAGCTCTGCTCACGCGTGCCCAATATTAGGGTGTTTAAACACCAAACACACGTAAAACGCCCCACCCCGCTTGGTGTGGGGCGTTCTCCATTCCACTCTTATATATGCTGCCCCTTGAATTGGCTGATATACAGGTGATGGTACAACCCGTGCTGTGCCAGCAGTTCGTCGTGCGTACCACGCTCCACGATTTCCCCACCGTTGATTACCAGCACTTGATCCGCATCGCGAATCGTGCTCAAGCGGTGCGCAATCACAAAGCTGGTACGCCCAGCCATCAAGCGCAACAACGCACGCTGGATACGCACCTCGGTGCGCGTATCAATGCTACTGGTCGCTTCGTCGAGAATCAAGATGCGCGGATTGGCCAGCATCATGCGCGCAATCGCCAGCAACTGACGTTGCCCCTGGCTCAGATTATTGGCCCGCTCTGACAGCATCGTCTGATAGCCGTGGGGCAACTGCCGAATAAACGAGTCAGCATCGGCCATTTCAGCAGCCCGCATACATTCCTCGTCTGTGGCATCCAAACGCCCAAAGCGAATATTTTCTAGGACCGTATCCGAAAACAAAAAGGTATCTTGCAATACCAGCCCCAACTGTCGACGTAACCATTCCTTGGGGATGTCACGAATATCCATGCCGTCGATGTGAATACTCCCTGCGTTGATTTCATAAAAACGGCTCAGCAGATTGATGATGGTCGTCTTGCCTGCACCTGTTGGCCCAACCAACGCAAAGAGTTGACCCGCCTTGGCGTGCATGGACATGGAGCGCAAAATCGGTGTCCCCGCCTCGTAGGCAAACTGCACATCTTGGAACACGACATCTCCGCGAATGGCTTGTGGTGTGGGTACATCTACAGCGATATCTACTTCTGCGGCAATATCCATAATCTCAAACACCCGCTCTGCACCCGCTAGTGCTCCCTGAATTGCGTTGTACATGTTGGCGAGTTGGCGCAGTGGGTTGATGAAGTTTTGTGCATAGATGATAAATGTAGCAATCACCCCCACCGTCACCAGATCACGCAACGCTAACCAGCCACCAAAAGCAGCCAACACGATGATAAAAAAATTTCCCAGCACGCTGGTGAGTGGCATCAACAGCAACGCATAGTTGTTGGCGGTGACACCCGCGTTGTAGGCCTGTTCATTTTGTGCCACAAATGAGGCGAGCACGGATTCATTGCGCCCGAAGGCCTTGACGACTTTTTGACCGCTAATCGCCTCTTCCATCACCGCATTCAGCTCACCCATGCTGCGTTGCAACTCACGGAAGCCACGGCGAGTGTAGGTAGCCACAAACTGGGTAAACCAAAACATGATGGGCACCACAAACAGCGATGCGAGCGCCAACCAGACGTCGAGCACAAACATGGCCACCAAAATACCAATCAGTGACAGCACACTTGCCACGAGTGCAGTCACGTTTTGCGAGACGGCCTGATTAATCGCATCGATATCGTTGGTCAAGCGACTCATCAACTGCCCCGCCGGATTCCGATCAAAAAACTGCATGGGCAACGTTTGTAAATGCCGAAACAAATCCTGCCGAAGCTGTTGCAATGCGCGCTGCGACACACGAGCCATGGTACGCCCCGCCAACGCCTGAAACAGATTGTTGACCAGATACACGGCCAACATCAGCAGAGCAATCTGCGGCAACTCAGCGGTACGCTTGGGAATGATGTATTGATCGATGGCAAACCCAATCAGGTAGGGCGAAAGCAACCCCAACAGGGTGTAAATCACCACAAACACGAGTACGACAATGATGCCGGTGCGAAATGGTGCCAAATAGGCGACGAGGCGCGCTAAGGCCTGGCGCGTATCCTGAGCCTTTTCGATGCGCCCAATCGCCATTGGATGACGCCCACCCATACTGGCACGCGCGCCGGTATGCGGTTCACGTGAATTCGATGATGTCATGACGGGTATCCTATCTCACTGCGCATCGGTGGCAATGCGCTGTAGCACACCGTCACCGAGCTGACTAGCATATATTTCTTGGTAAATGGCACTCTGCTGCATCAATTCGCGATGTGTCCCCTGTGCCACAATCCGACCACGATCAAGCACCACAATTACATCTGCGTTGAGCACCGTACTGATACGTTGCGCCACCACCAGCGTGGTATGTGCGCTCCCCATGGCAGCCAGCGCCTGCTGAATCTTGGTTTCGGTCTCGACATCGACGGCACTCGTGCTATCATCGAGAATCAAAATCCGTGGTTTGGTCAACAGCGCGCGCGCAATGGCGATCCGTTGCTTTTGCCCACCCGACAGATTCACGCCACGCTCAGCCACATGCGTGTCATAGCCACTCGGTAATTTGAGAATAAACTCATGCGCTTGGGCAGCCTGGGCGGCAGCGACCACTGCCGCCTCGTCAGCATCGGGGGCACCATAGCGGATGTTGTCACGCACGCTGCCCGAGAACAAAATCGTCTCTTGGGGCACAATTGCCACCTGTTGCATCAATGAGCCGTGATCGATGTGGCGTACATCCATGCCGTCAATCAACACGCGCCCACTCGTCACATCATAAAAGCGGGGCACCAAGTTGATGAGTGTGCTTTTGCCGGCACCAGTCGCACCGAGCACCGCCACCGTCTGCCCCGGCGCCACCACCAAATCAATGGCATCGAGCACAGGTTCTGGTAGCTGTACATTGTAGAAAAAGCGCACATCTTCAAAGACAATCTGACCAGTGAGTGGGGTCTGCAACACGATGGCATCAGTGTGTGCCTGTACTGCTGGCACCACGTCGAGCACCTCATTAACGCGCTTGGCCGATGCCACGCCACTCGCCCACGTGTTGGACAGCATGGTCATCATCACCAGTGGTGTCATAGTAGTCAGCAAATAATTAGTAAAGGCCACAATCTGACCAACGGTCATGTCACCCGTGGCGACATGCCAACCACCCCACCAGATCACAACCACCATGCCAATGTTGACGCACATGGTCAACACGGGCATCATCAAGGCCATGAATTGCATGACCGCAATTGAGTTCGTCGCAAAATCATCATTGCTCGCCAAAAAGCGCGCCGCCTGTGCATCCCCACGCACAAATGCCTTGATGAGACGTGAGCCAGCAATGTTTTCTTGCAATACCGTGTTGAGTACATCGAGGCGCTGTTGCACCATGCGATACAGTGGCTCTGTGCGCAACACAAACAGCACCACAATAACCGAGGTAATCAGCAACAACGGCAACAACGCCAGTGCCAGATTGTAACTGGTACTAAACATCAAGATGATGCTCCCAATCATCAACATGGGGGCACGGGTGCCGATACGCAGATTGATTTGGAAATAACGCTGTACCGCAGCCACATCACTCGTCAAGCGTACCAACAGTTGCCCTGTGCGCAATTCATCGAGATTACTAAACGACAGCGTTTGTATTTTTTGAAAAAGTGCTAGCCGCAGATCACGTGCTACACCCTCGCCTACTTGAATCGACGTGAAGTTATTTCCAATCGCCACCAGCACACTCAACAGCGAAATACCGACCATCAACAGACCCGTTTGAATCACAATATCTTGATTCTGTTTGGCGATGCCCTCATCGATGATGCGTTGAATCAAACGCGGAATCGCCAAATCCAAAAAGACGAGTGCCGTCAGCAAGATAAATGCTGCGATTGCTGGGCGCCAATACGGCCGTACAAAACGTGCCAGTGTGATGATGTCGTGCATAGTTCATGGTTTCTGTTGGATAGGTATTCCACCACAGTATACCGTAGGGGCGCATAGTATTCGCTCGTGCTATTCGCTGGTTGCACGCATACTTGCGCCTGTGCCATCACATCGTTCATTTCACCAATGCAAATGTGCCAGTACGCATAAAGTGTTGCAGCCGCAGGGCGGTACGGCGCACGAATTCTGGCAAAAAAGCAGAATCGGCCGGCGTCGTCAGTACCAACAAATCATTAAGCAACACGATGCCACGCCCCATTACTAATGCCTCAAAGACATCTGCTGGCACCGTCAATGCTGGATTCACACTCCGATACCCCGCCCATAATTCGGCATCGGCATAGGGAATATCACGTAAATAGTAGAGGGTGATAGCCAAATCTTGGATAGGTAACCCCATTCCTGCATCATCGAAATCAAAGATGGCTAGTTGCTGATTGTGCCACATCATGTTGTAGGCATGCAAATCCGCATGAATTGGTTGTACAGTCATCTGGTCATTGAGCTGCGCATACACCGCGTCAATGCGCGGGCGTACCTCGTCAATCAGTGTGCGTATTGCGCGTGGAATGCGCGATCGCGGTGCATGTGTTAGATGATCATCACTGTTCATCAGCAGTTTGTTTACCAGCGGGAATGCTGCCTGCGCTGTTGGTCGCCATGCGCTGCTATGGCGATGGAGCAGTGCGGTGGCTACACCTATCTGATACACCTGTTGCCGTGACGGCTTGGCGCCCACAATCCGCCCCGGTAACCAGCGCGCCATCGTGGCCGTCAGCGTTTTGTGCAACGGCGCAAATAGTATCTCTACAAACGGCGCACCACTATCGGTCGTCATTGGCACAGGTACGATGATAGGTGATTCGGTTGAGAGTGCGGTAATCCACTGTTGTTCAGCGCGTAATCCAGTAATATCACGAAGAGAATGCGTATTAAGGCGTAATGCGTACTTTGCGCCTGTGGTGTCAGTGATGGCATATGTGGTGTTAAAGCCATGATTGATGCAACGCATCGTTTTGGGGTGCACCCCAAAGCGGTGACAGGCGGCCATAGCCACCGTGCGTAGACCGTGGAGTTGGGCCTGTTGACTCATTTGCGCAAATTCAATTGGTGTAGGTGCCACATCGACCTCATGCTCAGTTGATGTCCATCTGTTTGTCGCGACGATGACATGCAAATTATGAAACACGCATCTCAATCACTATCGTGCCGTCATTTTAGTCGTTATAATAGCATTATCGTATACAGATTGACGGTCACCAACAAGGACACACGCATGTCTATTGCAATTATCGTTCATGGCGGCGCCTGGGCTATCCCCGATGACCAAGTTACCCCACATCGTGCCGGTTGTCGTACAGCCCGCGATGCGGGCTGGAATGTACTCGCCAATGGCGGGAGTGCCATGGATGCCGTCGAAGCCGCCGTCCGCATACTCGAGGACGACCCCATTTTTGATGCAGGTGTCGGCTCCATTCTTAATCGCGGTGGCTTCGTCGAGCTCGATGCCGCCGTCATGGAGGGCGACCAACTCTACTATGGGTCAGTAGCCGGTGTACGGCGCATCCGCAATCCGATTTCACTGGCACGGCACGTCCTCAACAGTCCAGCTGGGCTATTGGTTGCCGATGGTGCCGAGCGCTTCGCCAAAGAGCGTGGTGTGCCGCTGTGTGACCCTGAAGAACTGATTGTCGACCGTGAATTTGCCATTTATCAGCACTATGTGGCCACCTACGACACGACCAATGACAGTGGTGCAACTGCCCCTCCTGGCGAAATCGTCGCGCCGATACGTGGTGGTGGCTATCCCAACCGCCCCGGTGATACCGTGGGGTGCGTTGCCGTCGATCAGCATGGCTGGGTCGTCGCTGGGACGTCCACGGGTGGCACCAACTACAAGATGATCGGACGGGTCGGTGATGCTCCACTGCTCGGTGGTGGTCTGTACGCCATGAACGAGCTCGGCGGCTGCTCAACCACAGGGTGGGGTGAGTCCATTATGCGCATCCTGCTTGCCAAAACAGCCGTCGATTATCTTGATGGTGATACCCACCCACAACAGGCAGCCGAACGCGCTATCCAACGACTTGCAGATCGTGGTAAAGGGTTGGGGGGATGCATCCTGCTCGACCGCCACGGTCATGTTGGCTGGGCATTCAATACGCCACGCATGGCACATGCCTGGCGCTGTGCCGATGGGCGCGATGGCGATGGCGTATAACACGGGTCATGAGAGGTGAGTGATGAATACATTTGATATTATCTGCTTGGTCATCTTGGGCATCATGGGCATTATCGGCTTTTTCCAAGGTGCAGTACGCATGCTGGTCATCACAATTGTTGCATATGTCTGTCTCATCCTGGCCGGGCTCTACTTCCAAGCGGTCGGTGATCAAATCCATTTGGCGGTTGAACTGTCTAACTACGAAAGCATCAGCGTCGCATACATGGGGGTATTTTTGGCCTGCATGATTACCCTTAGCAGCATGGGTATCTATACCTTTCGCTTTTTGCGTGGCAACATCGAATCCCCACTCAATCGTGGCATCGGAGTCATCGCAAGCCTGTTCACCAGCGGTGTACTACTCGGAGCGTTTGCGCATCTCGTACTATTGCAACTGCTCCCAGACAATGCAGCAGCCACACGCACGCTGATTGGCGACCCAGCGTTTATTGAATTGATTACGACAGCGCGGCTGGCTCAACCACTGGCCAATGGCGCAAATGCCTTGCTCACACAGATCCTCGCGCCGTTTGTGTTTAGTGATATCAATCAACTCTTTTTTATGACACCAACACCATGAGCATACCGCATCATACACTGACAACACTTGAATTTCCCACCATTCGTGCCATGCTGGCACGCCATGCGAGTTTTGCCGCATCCCGTGAGATAGCTGAGCACCTCGAACCCAGCATTGATGCACACATCATCAGCAACGGCATCGCACAAACACGTGAAGCACGCTATATTCTCGACGAAATCCCAGACCTGACTATCGGTGCTGCCCGCGATGTGCGCGATGCAGTGCTACTCGCCGAACGTGGTGGCGTACTTGACGCCCTGGTATTACTCCAGATTAGCCACACACTCGGTGCAATGCGCCGGCTCCGTGGTGCGCTCAAGCGGATTGATGCGGTGCGTATCCCGCAACTCAATGATGCCATCCTCGCATTACCCACACTCAATCACACCGAAGAACGCATCGAGCACGCCATCAATCACGACGGTGAAGTCCTCGATGGCGCAAGTGCCAAACTTGCCTCACTGCGGAGTGACATTCGCATTACCATGGGGCGCGTCCAAGAGCGCCTACAACACATCGTCTCATCTGGGCAATACGCAGACGCGTTGCAAGAGTCGATTGTGACGGTACGCAACGGGCGCTATGTGGTGCCAGTCAAAGCCAGCCACAAACGCATGGTCAAGGGGCTCGTCCACGACCAGTCTGGCAAAGGTATCACCCTCTACATTGAACCACTGGTGGTGGTGGAGCTCAACAACAAACTGCGCGAACTGCAGCTCGACGAAGCCGATGAAATCGCACGCATCCTTGCCGAGCTTTCTGATTTGGTGGGCACCGATGGCACCGCCATCCGTACCGGGGTATCGGCGCTGGCCGTGCTCGATTTTTCGTTTGCCAAAGCTCGCTTTGCTGGGCAACTACGGGCGGTCGAACCCATCATGATCGACGTGATGCAGGGTGGTGATCCTGCCATCAAGCTCGTCAATGCACGCCACCCGTTAATTGACCCCACCGTGGTTGTTCCCGTGACCATTACCATGCCCAACGATACGCGAATCCTGTTAATTACGGGCCCGAATACGGGTGGCAAAACGGTCTCGCTCAAAACCACAGGATTACTGGCATTGATGGCACAAGCAGGGCTCTTTATCCCTGCTGCGGATGGCTCCACGTTGCCGATTTTTGGTCGTATCTTTGCTGATATCGGTGATGAGCAGAGTATCGAACAGAGTCTGTCAACGTTTTCGTCGCACATGACCAACATTATTGGCATCTTGCGCACCCTCGATACCGTGCATGAACCAGAGGTGTCACAGATTCGGCGCATCGGTGCCGATGAATGGCAACCACTTGCACCGATTTTTGCGGATGAACTCCCTGCCTTGATCTTGTTTGATGAGCTGGGCGCAGGTACTGACCCCGTGGAAGGTTCAGCACTCGCACGGGCAATAATCGAGCATGTCCTGCAACGTGGTGTCTTCGCAATTGCGACCACCCACTACGCCGAACTCAAGGCCTACGCTTACAGCACGGCTGGGGTTCAGAATGCGTCGGTGGAATTTGATACCGAAACACTCTCACCGACATATCGCCTATTAATTGGGGTGCCAGGGCGCTCAAATGCACTTGCCATCGCTACCCGACTCGGACTTGATGCCCGTATTATTGCGCATGCACGTGACTCCCTCCCCAACCAAGAGGCACACGTGGATACCCTACTTGCAGCGATTCAGAAAGAACGCATCGAGACAGCGCATGCGTTACAACAGGCCGAACAACTCAAGCATGATGCTGAAATGATGCAACAACAGCTTGTGACCGAACGCGAAGCTATGCTGCGCCAACTTGACGTCGAGCGCCAACACGCACAGCAACTCATCGATGCCGAAGTCAAAGCAGTCAGAGCCGAATTACGCCGCCTGCGTGATGATGTGCACCAAGTGACGGTGACTAAAAAATGGATGGAAGAGGCGCAACAACGCGCAGTTGACATCCAACAGACGGCGACTACACAGCTGGCCAAACAACAGAAGCGCACGGCCCCCCCTGCCGCTAACGTTGCTACGCCGGCATCAGCACCACGGCCACTACGTGTCGGTGATGCAGTATTTGTGCCATCAGTCAATCTTTCTGGTGACATCATTAGCATCGACGAAATCAATGAATCTGCAGTCGTACAAATCGGTGGCTTCCGCATGACCGTGCCACTTATCGAGCTCCGTCCTGGGCCAACCAAAGCCCAACCGGTGAATGTTCCACGCGCAGTATCGATCCCAGCCACACCTGATGTGGCGTTAGAGTTGGATGTGCGTGGCATGCGCGCACTCGACGCCTGCGAACGTGTTGACCGCTACATCGATGATGCGTATCGGGCCGGGTTACCCTATGTGCGCATCATTCATGGCAAAGGGTTGGGTGCATTGCGCCAAGCGCTACGCGACCAGCTCAAAACGACCGGCCACGTCAAATCGTTTGAGGGTGGTGGTGCCAGTGGCGGCGAGGGTGTGACTGTTGTACACTTAAAAGGGCATTAGGGTGTGTGGAGGTAGCGTGTGGCACAGGATTTCGTAAGCATCTTACTCGTTATTGCATTAATTCTCCCATTTGTGGGAGCAATCATCATTCGTGTATTGTCGCGCCTATTACCACCTCGCATCACAATTATTGTGGCCGCCTTGACAGCCATCGTCATTGTGAGCGCAGTGCTCAGCTTGGCGAGTATCAGCATTAGTAGCTTACGCATCGCCAATTTGACACTAATGTTACCGGTGGCCCCTTCCATCGATCGTTCCGGGGATTTTGCAAGTGAAATGATCGACGAAGAACTTATCGAAGAAGGAACTGCTACCCTCGTCCCCGAAGTCACCATTACCCCGATTCCCACAATGCTCCCCACGGTTGTCGTCTCTGATACGTCGATTCTCACCGACACAATGACGTTGACAGATACCACCGTGTTGAGCGACACCCTGACCCTCACCGACACCACACTATTGAGTGATACAACGACGCTCACTGATACTACAACAATCACTACACCGACTCCCGAAGCGACCATCGTTCCAACCACTGCTCCAGCAACCAGTGGTCGTACCTATACCGTACAACCCGGTGATAGTCTGTCTGCGATTGCTGCGCAGTTCAATGTGACAGTCAAGCAAATCATTAACGCGAATCCCACCCTCCAGAACCCTGATAATTTGGCGGCAGGACAGGAGCTCACAATCCCATGACCACACCGATTACCCTTGATTATGTGATGAGTACACGCGATACCTTGGCTGTCGCACAACTCTATCAATCAACGACCAAGAAACACCGCGTCTATCAGGCCATCGCACTCACACTGGTGGGCGTTGCGGCGTGGCAAGGATTTACGAGCGCATTTGGTACCAACCAACTCCTGCTCATTCTCATCGCACTCCTGCTCGCCATTGATCCGGTGCCAATTCTGTTGATGACACTCAGCTCATTTAATAATCCGCGTACAACGGTCAAATTACGCATTGATGAGACGGGGATTCATCGTGTCGTCGCAGATCGTACCATTACCAGTGGCTGGGCACAGTTTTCGCATACCATTGAAAACAATCAGTACCTGATTCTTGTTCTCAGTTCATGGAACTATCTGGCAATTCCACGCCGCGCCATGCAACACGGAGATGTGGCCACGCAAGTCGCGCACATCATTGCAACGCATCTCAAGGTCGCACGTTAATGCAACGCTGGGGATTGGTGTTTCTCACACTTGTGACCATCATCATGGTGGCCGCTGCAGCACAACAGGTATGGCGTGTCTTGCAACAGCCACCAACCCCACAGATTGGTGTGGAACCCACTGTAATCCCCACCATGCCATCATCTCCCACGACCATTCCGACTGTCCCCATCACGCACACGGTGGTGACGACTGGAGCAACACCAACCGTTGGTGTACCATCACCCACCATCATGCCACCGACCCCCTCACCATTTCCTACACCACAGGGATTTATTGCCTACCGTGTCAAAGAGGGTGAAACACTGACGCAAATCGCCCAAGCAGCAGGCAGTACTGCTGCGTTCATTCAGGCATTTAACCGCTTTGGTGGCGACCCTGCCCCGCAACGGCCACTCATCATCCCGCAGATCGATGCACAACAAAGTACTCTTACCAGTCAAGCCATCATCGTGCAACGCGGAGCGAATCGACCAGCAGTTGCACTCACCTTTGATGCAGGCGCAAGTAGCAAACCCACGGAAAGCATGCTTGATACGTTGGCAGCACGCAGCATCCGCGTAACATTCTTTTTGACGGGTGCGTGGATCCGCAACAACCCTGAGCTCACTCGACGCATTGTGGCCGATGGTCACGAAATTGCAAATCATTCGACGTCGCATCCTGATTTCACCACTATCGATGATGCGCAAATGCAACAAGAGCTCAATGATATGGCACAAGCACTTGTCGAAACCACTGGCACCCTGCCAGCGCCTTTCTTTCGCCCACCATTTGGCGCATACAATGAAAACGTGTTACGCACGGTTATTAAAACTGGCTACCTGCCCATTTTTTGGACACTCGACAGCCTCGATTCTGTGGGCGATCCCAAAACTCCTGCATTTTTGCTGGACCGTTTAACAAATACGTTGAGTAACGAAAAAATCAATGGCGCAATTTTGCTTGTGCACTGTGGTAGCCAAGCGACCGCTGACGCACTACCCGACATCCTCGATGAATTCGCCAAGCGCGGTATCATTGTCACCACACTATCACAGGTGTTATAAGCGATACCGACGCACGCAAACGCCTCGTCATGTATAATGCCTCTATACATGTCTATAGTAGGTGTCACATGCCGGATTCATTCCAACGATCATCCGAAATGGCCAAGGCCTATGAGCCACAACAGGTTGAAGAACGACTCTATGCGTGGTGGGAACAACAAGGCTTCTTCCAACCTCGTACAAACGACGACAAAACACCCTTTGTGTTGTCGATGCCACCCCCAAATGTGACTGGTGAGCTTCATATGGGTCACGCCATGTTTGTGACCCTCGAAGATGTCATCATCCGCTGGCAACGCATGTGTGGTCACCCCACCTTGTGGGTGCCAGGCACCGATCATGCGGGCATAGCAACTCAGCTACAAGTTGAGCGGATGCTCATCCGTGAGGGAACCAGTCGTGTAGCAGTAGGGCGTGATGAATTTCTGCGCCGTACCTGGGAATGGAAAGAAGAATTTGGTGGCAAAATCACACAGCAGCTCCGCCGCCTTGGGGCATCGTGTGACTGGTCGCGCGAGCATTTCACTCTCGATCCTGACCTATCACGGGCAGTCCGTTTTGCCTTCAAAAAATTATACGATGATGGATTAATTTACCGTGGCACCCGTCTCGTCAACTGGTCACCGAATCTGCAGACGGCCGTATCCGACCTCGAAGTCGAATACGAAGAGCGTGATGTCAACATGTGGCACATTCGCTATCCGGTGGTGGCCAGTGCGGCCGATGTGGGTCAGTGGGGGAGTGGCAGCTGGGCCGCACACGCAACGCGTTTCATCACCGTCGCGACAACTCGCCCCGAAACGCTGATGGGCGATGTGGCCGTAGCAGTGAACCCTAGCGATGAACGCTACCAACACCTCATCGGTGCATTTGTCGCATTGCCTGCGGTCAATCGACTTATTCCCATTGTGGCCGATGAACACGCCGACCCTGCCTTTGGCACAGGAGCCGTCAAAATCACCCCTGCACATGACCACAACGACTATGCAGTGGCACAACGCCAAAACCTGCCCATGGTCAACATCATGAATCGTGATGCCACACTCAATGAGCATGCGGGACCATATGCTGGCATGGAACGCTTTGCAGCACGCAAACAGGTTCTTGCAGACCTCGAACGTGAAGGATTGCTTGTCGCCACGCTGCCACACCGCATGTCGGTTGGTATCAGCCAGCGTGGTGGTGAAGTCATTGAGCCACTGCTCAGCGAGCAGTGGTTTATCAAAATGCAACCACTTGCCGATTTAGCACTCGCCGCGGTGCGCACCGGTGCCACACGCATCGTCCCCGATAATTTTGAACGTGTCTACTATCATTGGCTTGAAAACATCCAAGACTGGTGTATTAGTCGTCAGCTGTGGTGGGGACACCGCATCCCCGTATGGTATACCAGCGATGGTCAGATGATTGTACCCGGAGCGGACGAACCTGATCCCACTGGCCCCGGCATCACCCAAGACCCCGATGTACTCGACACCTGGTTCTCGAGCGGCTTATGGCCGTTTTCTACGTTGGGGTGGCCCGACCAGACGGCAGATCTCAAACGCTTCTATCCCACCAGCGTGATGGAAACCGGCTATGACATTCTCTTTTTCTGGGTAGCACGCATGATGATGCTCGGCTGCTACCTTACCGGCCAAGCACCGTTTCACACCATCTACTTGCATGGTCTGGTACGTGACAAAGAGGGCCGCAAAATGAGCAAAACATACGGCAACGTAATCAACCCGCTCGATATTATGGCTCAATATGGCACCGATGCCTTGCGCTTTACATTGGCAACCAGCAGTACACCTGGCCAAGATCTCAATCTTAATCCCGAGCGCATCGAGGCGGGACGCAATTTTGCCAATAAACTGTGGAATGTGACACGCTTCGTGCTGGGGCGTTTTGGCGACTGGAAGCCAGACGCATCTGCAATCGTTACTGGTCACTGTTTGCTCAATTACCCGTATACGGTGGCTGATCGCTGGATTATGTCTCGTTATCAGCGGCTTGTTGCCGATGTTGACCGCTTGATGAAAAGTTTCAACTATGGTGAAGCCGCTCGTCAAACCCAAGACTTTGTCTGGAATGAGTTCGCTGACTGGTACGTAGAAATTGCGAAAGCACAACTCGAAGGCGACGACCGCCGCCAGCTCCTCACCCGCGAAGTCCTCTATACCGTCCTCGAAGGATCACTGCGCCTGCTACACCCCTTTATGCCGTTTGTCACCGAGGAAGCGTGGCAGTACCTGACTGGTCGGATTGTGCACGACACCAACGCTGATTCAATTATGCTTGCTGGGTATCCACAGCCCGATGCATCATTGTTCGATGAGACCGCCGAACGCAGTTTACAACTCGTACGCGACATCATCGTCGGCATCCGCAACATACGCGCCGAATACAAGGTCGAGCCGGCGAAATTTGTGGCAGCCACCATCGTTTCTCCGCATGGGGCACAACTCGATGAGCAACGCGCCCTGTTGTGCCGGCTCGCACGCCTCAACAACGATGAACTCCACCTCGTCTCGACACTCGCTGTCCGCTCTAAAGCGGCAGCGACCGTGGTCATCGGTGATGTCGAGATTTTTGTCCCACTCGCTGGCCTCATCGACCTCGCCGCTGAACGCCAACGGCTCGCCAAAGAACTCGCAACTGCCGAAGCCGATGCCGAACGCCGCCGTACTCGCCTCAGTGATGAAACATTTACTGGCAAGGCACCGGCTGCGATTGTGCAACGCGAACGGGATAACCTAGCAGCCGTGGACGCACAAATCGCCCGCCTACGGCAACGTGTCGCTGATTATTCTGATGCATAGTATTTATTTACACAACATACCACAACAAGGCTTTTATACGCCTTGAATTCATGGAGATTGTATAATGCCTAATCGTGTTTTTATCACTGGTGGGGCTGGATTCCTGGGGATTAACCTCGTACGTTACTTGCTCAGCCGCGGACATCAGGTGGTGTCGTATGACATTGCACCATTTGATTACCCCGAGCAACAGCAAATCAGTGAAATCCGTGGGGACATCCGTGATCAAGCTGCACTCTACGCGGCCATGGAGGGGTGTGATTTAGTCGTCCACACGGCTGCCGCACTACCACTCTACACTCCAGACGACATTCGCTCCACCGATCTCGATGGCACACGCAATGTCCTTGTGGCAGCCACCCAACGCGGGATCTCGCGCGTCATTCACATTTCGTCCACTGCAGTCTATGGCATCCCCGATCATCATCCCCTGTTCGAGGATGACACACTCGTAGGTGTTGGCCCATATGGTGAAGCCAAAGTCGCTGCCGAGCGTATCTGCGAACAATTCCGTAGCCAAGGGTTGGTCGTCCCCGTGCTGCGCCCCAAATCGTTTGTGGGACCAGAGCGCTTGGGTGTATTTGCACTTCTGTACGACTGGGCCAAAGACGGGCACGGCTTTCCAATGATTGGCAGTGGTAAAAATCGCTACCAATTTTTGGACGTCGAAGATCTCTGTCAAGCGATTTATCTGTGTGCCACACTCGACGCATCCATCGTCAATGACACATTCAATGTTGGTGCCAAAGAATTTACTACGATGCGTGAAGACTACCAAGCGGTGCTTGATGTGGCTGGTTTCGGCAAAAAAATCGTCCCACTCCCTGCTGCACCAGTCATTTGGACGTTGCGGTTTTTGGAGTTGCTCAAACTCTCGCCATTGTACAAGTGGGTCTATGAAACGGCTGTTACCGATTCATTCGTGTCCATTGAAAAGGCTGAACGTATCCTTGGCTACAAGCCGCAATTCTCCAACAAAGATGCACTCATTCGCAACTATCGCTGGTACGTTGCCAACCTCGAGAAATTTTCACATGCAAGCGGCGTATCTCATCGTGTACCGTGGAAACAAGGCGTCCTCGGTATTGCGAAGTTGTTCTTCTAAGTTACTCCCACTGACGTTTTTGAATACCACTCATACATATGCGCATCACACCACATATCGTCATCGCACTCTTGCTCTGTGGCATCATCATGTCGGCTACCATTGCGAGCCTAGCAGTACAATATGCACGCACCCCGCTCCCAGCGGGGCGCGTGGATCCGATGCGCCTCAACAACAGTGAGTTTCGTCAGCTCGGGCTGATTGCCACTGGTAATCAACAGTACATCCTGCGTATGATCGCCAAAGAGTGGTTTTTTGATGTTGGCCAACGCCGCGGTGGACCAGCCACGATATCCATCCCTGTTGGGAGTCGTATCACTATTGTTGTCACCAGCATGGATGTCATCCACTCACTCCAAGTAGCGACACACCCCGTTCTATTGATTCGACCAGGATTCATCGCACAGCAAACAATTGCGTTTGACACCACAGGCACATTTCCGTTCATCTGCACGTACTACTGTGGTCCACAGCACGATGCAATGCGTGGGAGTATTATCGTCACCCCGTAATTACCAATCAGTCACGATACACACATCGAGCGTACGTGGGCCATGCACACCTTCGACTCGGTTGAGTTCAATGTCTGATGTAGCAGATGGTCCTGAAATAAATGTATAGGCTGGTCGTGGTGTCGGCGCGTTTTGTCCCAATAGCGAGAATGCGTGCGGTACGCTGGTCACAATTGTACTTGCGCGTACCACGCATACATGATAGTCGGGTAATAGTGTGAGCATACGCCGCCCTTGGGTCGCCCCTCCATCCAATACGATTGTCCCAGTCTGCGCAATCCCCACTGCGGCTCCGGTTATCACCCCAGCACACGCCGCAATCTCGTGCCGCGAGAGTCCCGTGTCTCGCACATAGGTTACCTCACCCATAAGCCAGCTCTCTGGCACATCGTGAGGAACAACCATTGTGTGTGCGTTTCGCAATTGCAGTCGCGCATAAATCACTGCTGCAATGTCTGCTCCACGGCATTGACCTACCCACGCTTTGTATTCTTCTACACGATGGGCAAACTGTGCCACACGCGTTGTCACATCCAGATCGGTGGGAATATCGTATGTGCGTGAGTTCCCATCCACTACTGTCGCGGAATTCCCCTTGGTGATTGCCGCACGAATACGTGCCAACATCGCTTCACGACTTGTGTGTGTCATTGTGCTTCCTCTCACGCCACCACTCACGAAATGACTGATTTGCCATCGCCGGGAAATCACGCATCTTGGTCCAACTAGCCAGTGGTCCAGGACCTTGCTCGATATACCCATCATGCACAAAAAAGTATTGCGCCAACCGGCCACTTTTCTGCGCTACCTCGTAGAGTGTCGGGTGACGAAATATGTGCGCAATTGTCTTCATACCAATGTTCTCTGGTGCAAGTGTACCTGTAATCGTTGCTTGTTTCTCGGCAACTACTTTGCCTCGCAAATGCACCAACACTTCGGGGATATTGATGCGTACCGGACACACATCGTAGCAAGCACCACACAGTGATGATGCGTAGGGTAATGATGATGCGTGTGCGGTACCAACCAACTGTGGCGTCAAAATTGCCCCTATTGGACCAGGATACACCGACCCGTAGGCATGCCCACCAGTACGCTCATACACGGGACAAATGTTGATACACGCACTACACCGGATGCAGTGCAGGGTCTGCCGACCCACAGTATCCGCCAATACGTCGCTCCGCCCATTATCGAGTAGTACCAAATGGAATTCACGTGGGCCATCACCTTCGTGTACTCCCGTCCAAATCGTTGTGTATGGATTCATCCGCTCACCAGTCGATGAACGTGGCAACAACTGCATGAAGACACTCAAATCATTCCATCGTGGCAAGAGTTTTTCAATGCCCATTATAGAGATCAACACATCAGGCATCGTCAAACACATGCGCCCATTGCCCTCTGACTCAACCACACAGACGCTCCCCGTCTCAGCAATAGCAAAATTTGCCCCACTGGTTGCAACACGCACCGACATGAACTTTTCGCGCAAGTACTGCCGGGCTGCCGCTGCTAATGCTACTGGTTCATCTGTGAGATCAGGTAGATTCATCGCCTTCTGGAATAATGCTCTGATTTCTGCACGGTTTTTGTGAATGGCAGGGACTAGGATATGCGAGGATTTTTCATTGGCAAGCTGAATGATCAATTCTGCTAAGTCAGTCTCTATTGCGGTGATACCTGCATCATGCAGTGCTTCATTCAAACGAATTTCATCCGTCGTCAGCGACTTCACTTTGATGATTTCTTGTGCCCCCGCCTGCTGAATCAGCTGCGTCACTATCTGGTTTGCTTCACGTGCATCACGAGCCCAATGCACATGCCCGCCAGCTCGAAGCACCGCTGCTTCGAGCTGAATCAGGTATGTATCCAGATTACGCATGACATCATCCTTGATGTGTTGACCTGCTACACGAAGTGACTCCCATTCTTGCATTTCATCAACAACAGCCGCCCGCTTGGCACGGATGGTCTGCGTTGCTTTCCCCATGTTGCGCCGCAACTGCGTGTTTTGTAACGCCTGTTTTGCACCAACTTCAAAGTGTGGCGATAAATCAATGATTACTGATTCGGGCTTACTCATCGCTGATTACTCCTGTGCAACCAATATTTCGGCTAGATGTGCAACTCGTACACCACTTCGCTGCCGATGAAGCGCCCCACCAATATGCATCAAACACGAGTTGTCGGCAGCCACACAGACTTCGGCTCTCGTGTCCAAAATATGCCGTACTTTGTCACCGAGCATCGCCATTGATGTATCTGCATTCTTGATCGCAAACGTCCCACCAAAACCACAACACTCACTCCCGCTGTTCAAGGGCACATAGTCGATCCCGCGGACTGCACGCAGTAACTGCTCTGGAGCATCGCCCACACGAATCCCACGCAACGAGTGACACGTGGGATGGTATGTCACACGATGTGGGTAGTATGCACCCACATCAGTTACCTGTAATCGGTTCACGAGTAATTCAGAAAATTCGTATACATTGCGCGCAAGTTGATTAACTGCGTCCGCTAATCCGATATCGTGATGCACTTCAGCAGCAAGACGATACATGTCTCGTACCATCCCAGTACATGATGCCGATGGTGATACAACAACATCATATGCCGAAAACGTCTGAACAAACTGCCGTATAAGAGGCATGGCTTCTGATTGATAGCCCGTGTTGAAATGCATCTGACCACAACACGTTTGCGCTTCCGGGAAAACCACTTCGTGCCCTAGTCGCTCTAAAATCTCGACCACTGCTTTGCCTGTATTTGGAAAAATAGTGTCATTGAAACAGGTGATGAAAAGCGCGATTTTCATGAATACCTCTCATGGTGTATTGGGTCTCTTTCTATTCTACACGAACCATCCCTGTCTCGGTACATACAAAAATGACTGGGTGTTTGCAATTTCACGTGAAACATCTGGCCGATCTCGTAGATGCCCTGGCAATGAATTATCTTCTCTCCTGATACTCCGTATCTACTTCGTGTCAATCATCATGACAATCCCTTCCCCACCCCTACGTACCTGTTTCACGTGAAACATCTAGCTGATTCTGCCTGATATACTACTACGCGGCGCATATCTTTTTCGTCAGATACTTAGCCAATCCCATATCATCGCACTATGCATGTTTCACGTGAAACAACTGGCAGATCCCGCATATCGCAGTTGCATTCATTCCCTATGGCACACTACTACTGATTTCTCGTCAATCATCATGCCAATCCCTTCCCTCTGTACCTGTTTCACGTGAAACACCCAGCTAATCTCACATTCTCAATGTGGTATTTGCCCCACAATTACACGATACAGTACCACCTCGCATGCCAATCCCATATCATCACACTATGCATGTTTCACGTGAAACATCTGACTCATCTCGTAGCATCGTTTGCGTAGTATTCGGTCATGCCACACTGCCCAGCGAGTGTATGTTTCACGTGAAACATGTGGTAGATCGATACTATATCCATACAACAACGTGTGGTAAATATAGTACAATCACGTATATACAGCAGAAATGACGGATGCCAAATTGAGCCCAAATGACCGTACCTTTTCGGTGTTGTGCAACGGTAATAGAATACTCAACAGATTTGTCGAGTAGCGTTGATTTCATAGGAGCACGTTTTGACAGTTCTCAATCAACCATTACATGGACCGCGAGCAGGCATCGTGATTGCGTGCATGAATCAAAAGGGTGGTGTTGGCAAGACAACCACCGCAGTAAACCTGTGTGGTGAATTTGCGCGCCACAATCTGAAAGTCTTACTCATTGATTGTGATGCGCAAGGAAATGCGGCCACGAGTCTTGGTGTTTCGAAGCGCAATCTCGAGTACACGACCTACGAACTCATTATGGGCACCCATCCAGCACAACAGACCGTCCAACCGACACGCCGTGCAAACTACGACATCGTACCAGCCAGTGAACGGTTATCGGGTGTACAAGTAGAACTCGTTGATGTTGAGAAGCGCGAGTATCGCTTATCTGCGGCGCTCGAGCAAATCCGACCATATTACGACATCATCATGCTTGACTGTCCACCCGCATTAGGATTCGTTTCGGTAAACGCCCTGGTGGCAGCCAACACGGTATGTATCCCACTGCAATGTGAGTATCTAGCCCTTGAAGGGTTAGCCCAACTCAAAAACATTATCGATCGTGTCCATAGCCATCTCAACCCACGTTTATCAATTCTCGGTGTAGTGATGACAATGTATGATGGCCGTACTAATCTAGCTCAACAGGTTGTCGATGAAGTACGCAAGTTCTTTCCCGTGCATATCTGTCAATATCCCATTCCACGGAGCGTCCGTGCAAGTGAAGCCCCCAGCTACGGTCAGCTGTTATACGAGTATGATCCTGAAGGCCGTGCAACCATCGCGTATACACGGGTCGCAGAAGAATTAATGCAGCGGCTAAATATCGGTGGAGGACAGCGATGAGCAACAAACGTCGTGGTGGTTTAGGCAGTGGACTTGATGCACTGTTGCCTGGTTCAGCGACACCGGCTGGATCGGTGAATGATGGTGCAGTGCGCGAGGTACCGATTGGTGATGTACGACCAAATCGATATCAGCCTCGCAAAACATTTGACGAAAGTGCGATTGCTGATTTGGCAGCATCCATCAAAGAGCATGGGATTGTACAACCCCTGATTGTGACTCGATTACCTAGTGGTGGATATGAATTAATTGCGGGTGAGCGACGATTGCGCGCTGCGACACAGGCAGGGCTTAGTGTCGTGCCTGTTGTCATCCGCGAAAGCACGCCGCAAGAAATGCTCGAAATTGCAATCATCGAAAATGTACAGCGGGCTGATTTGAATCCTATCGAAGAAGCTCTTGCGTACCAGTCACTCAAAGATGAATTCAATTTGAGTGATGATCAGATTGCCAAACGCATGGGTCGTGCCAGCCGCGTACAAATCACCAATACACGGCGCTTGCTACGGCTCATTGATAGTGCGCAAACAGCACTACGTGCGGGTCAGATTAGTGCCGGTCATGGTCGTGCACTCCTCAAGGTTGATGACCCTCAAGCGCAGCATGCAGTGCTCGATTTAATTATGAATGCTGGAATGACCGTGCGGGAAACAGAGTATCTCACGGACACCCCCCATCTCACCTCAGCAAGTGCCCGCGCACAGTTGACACAACTTCGTGCGAGTGTGCAACCAACGAGTAGCGGTACCGCTAAACCCAAGGGACACACAACACCTGATAACGATGTCACAACGATTGATGATCAGAGTATTGCGCGTGAGCTCGAGGCCCGAGTATCAACACCAGTTAGCATCCAGCGCACACCTCGTGATGTACGCTTGACGTTTGTGTTCCATAGTGCTGAGAAGCTTCAAGAGTTTCTCGACATGTTTAGTTAGTGTGGTGGTGTCTCTGATGATATGGCGAGGTTGGCCATGCTAGTAGAACTTACAATATCAAACTTTGCAATCATCGAGCATGTTTCACTACAATTCCGGTCTGGCATGACCGTGCTTAGTGGTGAAACAGGTGCAGGTAAGTCGATTATCATCGATGCACTCGGCATTTTGCGCGGTGATAAATTTGATGCGTCGTTTATTCGTACCAATTGTGATCGAGCCCGTATTGAAGGCATCTTTCAAATCACGCAGAATTCGCCACTGCAACAACTTCTCGATGAACACGGTCTCCGTGACGAAGACGAAGACCAAGTAATCATCTTTCGTGAAATATCACGAGACAGTGGGCGAACCAGCGCCCGCATCAATGGCCGTGCAGTAAGTACGGCGATTCTGCGTGATATTGGCGTCGCACTCATCGACATCCAAGGGCAACACGAAGGGTTGTCTTTGTTTAATGCCAAAACACATCTCGATATGCTTGATCGCTTCGCAAACCTGTTACCTCAACGTCAGCTAGTTCATGATTGTTTTATTGAATTAAAAGCAATAAAGCAAGAATTGTATAATTTACTTACAGCCGCGCAACAACGTCATGCCCGGATCACAGAACTAAGCCAGCTTCGTGATGACGTACACGCGGCCGCACCACTGATTGGTGAAGAAGCACGACTCACCCAAGAACGTGCCCGCATCCAGAATGGGGCGCGTATCACAGAGCTTGTCACCAGTGCATATCATGTGATGACCAACGACGAGCTACGTAACCGTTCGCTCAATGAGGGGCTAGTTGTCTTGACCCATACACTGCACGATCTTGCCAAACTTGATACAAGTGCCGAGGCATTACACAGTCAAAGTACGGATATTCTTTATGCCCTCGAGGAGCTTACAAGCGCCGTACGTGCATATCGAGACCGTATCGACTTTGATCCTCAGCACATCGAAGCAATCGAAGATCGTATTACCGTACTGCGCAATTTACAACGCAAGTATCGCGCCCCTGTAGATGAGCTCATTACACAGGCCGAACACGCAACTGTCGAAATCGAACGACTCGAGCATAGTGCAGAGCATATTGAAGCGCTCAAACAAAAAGAACAAGCGCTCAAGCAAACACTGGGCGAATTAGCGTACCAACTCTCAGAAAAGCGCCGCACTGCAGCCAGCGAATTACAACGCGCAGTCGAACAGTCTGCTCGTGATCTCGCAATGCCTCATATTCGCTTTTTTGTGCAACACCATGTTACACCGAGTGAGGATGGCGTGTATGTCGTCGATGCATCTGGTCAAACGAGCACGGTTGCTTGTGATCGTACGGGCATCGATAAAGTTGAATTCATGATTGCTCCAAACCCAGGCGAAGAACCCAAGCCACTTGCGAAAACAGCCTCTGGTGGTGAGGGGTCTCGGTTGTTCTTGGCACTCAAGTCAGTACTCGCACAGGCTGATACCGTTGAAACCATGGTCTTCGATGAAGTCGATACCGGTGTCGGTGGGCGTGCTGGTGCGGTCGTCGGTGAAAAACTCTGGCAGATAAGTCGGCATCACCAGGTGCTGTGTATTTCGCATCTTGCCCAAGTTGCTACGTTTGGTGATACACACTATGCGATTACCAAACAAATCACCAACACCCGCACAGCAACCCAGGTCGTCCTACTTTCGAATCAGGATCGTGTCGATGAAGTCGCTGCCATGCTTGATGGTCATCCGGTCAGCGAACAAAGTCGCACTGTGGCACGGGACATGTTGAATCGGACGCATCAGCTCAAGAAATCCCACACCGACCAAACGGTTCCGTCCTAACAACGGGTGTGGTGCTGAATCGCATATACACAGATTGAACTGTGTAGACAGAGAGGTTTCGTTGTGTCACAACAATCATCGCTTGTGATGTGGAGCCGGCGACTACTCGAGTTTGCCTGGCTATTGACCATCGTCTTGATTCCTTCCTATTTCAATCTCCTGTCGTCGCGCCATTTTGAGCCCGACAAGGCCGTGGTATTCCGCGCACTTGTAACCATGATGATGTCCTTGGCGGCGGTAGTGTGGGTACACATGCAAACAGAATCGCACAACGCACCCACGCAACAACAGTGGTGGCAGCGCATCCGCTCCTTTCCACTTGGAATCGCCATCTTCATCTATGTAGTGTTTTTTTTATTTGCCACGATTACCTCGATTGTACCGAATGTCTCTTGGTGGGGGTCGTATCAACGGATGCAGGGTACATATACCAATTTGTCGTATATTGCATTTACCTGCATCCTGATTTTCTTTGTCACATCACGTGAACAGCTGATGCGGATTCTGGCAGCGATCACCATATCGGCGGTTATTCCAGCAGCCTATGGCATCGTACAGCACCTCGAACTCGACCCATTACCGTGGAAAGGGGATGTCATTACTCGTGTGGCATCAACCATGGGTAATTCGATTTTTATTGCTGCCTATCTGATTCTCGTGCTTCCCATTGCAATTGCATTCTTGGTGATGCACATCAAAACAGCGCGCTCCCACAGTGCACCATCACCATCATTTGCATGGCAGTGGTTGGTTGGCTATACCCTGGCAATTATCGGTGGGGTAGTTCTTGTTTTTTCAGCAATGCAATTTGGTGGCGTGGTGCGAGCTATCGACACGCGTTTCTGGTGGGTTTATCCTGGCTCAATCGTCTGTGCCTTTGCCGCGTTTGCATTACCCATCTGGCCCGTGCACAAACTCGCAGCACCACGGGTATTGGTTGCAATCCCTGCACTCATGACGTGTGTATATGCGCTTGTTACATTGCTTGTCTCCACAGCCAGTGATGGTGTACAAATCATTACCCCGGCCACAGACCGGTTTGGTGCAAATTGGAATCTGTGGCTGATCGCTGCCGTCCTACTCCAACTGTGCGCTGCTGGTGTGTGTTTTACCGCACCCAAAAACATCGAAACGGCCCCACTGCTGTCATGGGCAACAGTCGTGGCAACCGGTGTCCTCGTACTACTCAGCATCACTACCATTTTCTTTACCCAGAGCCGTGGTCCGTGGATTGGTGGAGCCGTCGGTTTGTTCGTGTTTATTACATTGTTACTTTTTGATATTGTGCAACACTCACCCCGTTATGCGGCACTAGCCAAAAAACTCATTTACATCGAGCTAGCAGTATTTGTTGCAATAGTGGCATTTTTACTTGTATTCAACTTCGCCAAAATTCCTGCACTCGAACCATTACGAGCGACACCGTACATCGGCCGTATGGGGAAACTCTTTGATGTAAGTCCCGGTACAACTGGTGACGTACGCATGAAGATCTGGTTTGGTGATACACATGCTGGTGGGGCGTTGGCGCTCGTCTCCGCGGACCCGCTGCGCAGTGTGATTGGCTGGGGCCCTGAAAGCATGTTTGTGGCATATACGCCGTATTACCCCCCATCACTGGCCAATGTGGAGTCACGCAGTGCCTCACCTGATCGATCGCATCAAGCGTTTCTCGATGAGGTGGTCAACAAGGGTATCCTTGGACTCCTCAGTTATGTGGCTATTCTGATTACTGCGCTTGCATTAGCCCGCCAAGTGCAACGACGCATCTCCACATCCACCGATATTCGCGTGCTCATGATTGCCTCGATAAGCATTATCGTCGCACATAATGTAGAAGGGCTCACGGGCATACCGATTGTGGCCACACTGCTCTTTTTTTGGATTGCAATTGCCTTGATTGTGATAGCCCATCGAATCACAAACGCACCACAATCTGAGGTGGTACCGGCACAGCCACCAGAGCAACCCACAAGCGAACCAACACCAACAGCAACACTTGCAGCACGCCGACGAAAACAGACGAACGTACGTACAACCCAAACTACACGTCGTGCCGCCTCATCAGATTCATTTGGGCTGTACGCCATGAGTGCCGTCATCATCATCGTCGGGATGATTATCAGCTGGTCGTGGAATCTCGACAATGCACTCGCTGATATGCGCTTCCAGCAAGGTCAAAACTACATCGATAGTTCAAATTCGACCGGCAATACCGACCAGCAAATTATCGGCATGACATACTTCATCGATGCAATCCGCATGGAGCCCACTCAAGATATTTACTACCTCAACCTTGGGCGTTCACTACTCAAATTTGCTGATATTCGTCGACGCCAAGCACCTGCGCCTACGCGCAACGAACAAACAACGTCGTTACCAACATTGCTGCAACAAACCGCACCCGTCGATTTACAAGCATTTTTGCAACAACGGTCACCCATCGAAATCCTCCGCTACGCAGAAGCAACGCTCCGCAAAGCCCATGATCTCAACCCGCGCAACAAAGATCACTTTGCTAACATGGCGCGCTTGTATATCTTTTGGTATACGCGCATGGAAGCAAATCCTGAAATCTTGCAATCAGCACTCACCTGGTTCCGTGATGGTATGGCGGTTGCACCACAAGATGTCACGATCATCAATGAATACATTGAAGCATTATTGACATACGCGTCCACTATTCAGGCTAGTGACCCTGCAACCGCCACATCTACGATTACTGAAGCAGAGCAAATGCTCAACCGTTCACTAGCACTCGACCAACGGTATCGCGATACAACACTACGCCAAGCAAATGTGCTCAGAGCAAAAGGCGATTATGCTGCTGCTGTTGATATTTATGTATCACTGGTTGTCAAAACACCACGGATTCTCGACGCCCAAATCACCACTCTCGTGGAAGAGCTACGCTCATATCCAGATCTGTTGATCAAGCTCCGTGATGCATACAATGAAACGATGGCGAATCAAGATACACTGACAATTTCAATTATTGGATTGATGTCTTCCCGTCTTGATGATCATGAAAACGCCATTAAAGCATTTCGCCGGCTTGCAGAACTCCAACCAGATAGCCTGGAAGCGCAACAGAACTATACGTTGGTATTGAGCGATGCAAAGGAATATGAATCTGCCACGCTCCAAGCCGAACGGCTCCAATCACTCGCTATTTCCAAAGGGATTACAGACACCAACCTGTATCCGTATACTCAGTTAATTGAATTTTTGCGCACAATGGCATCTCAACCGTAGTTCGTATCGAACACACAAAGACCCCGTGTGCATGTGCACACGGGGTCTACTGCCGAACGCTGAATTACTTGACTTGTGACTTGAGTGTGCTGCTTGCGCTGAAACCTGGGGTCTTGGTGGCAGGAATCTTGATTTTCTTCTTGGTCTGTGGATTCACGCCCTCACGTGCCTGGCGCTTGCGCACCTCAAACGTACCGAACCCAGTCAATGTCACTTTTTCGCCAGCCTTCAACTGCTGTGCAATGACTTCCAAGGCTGCGTCAATGACTTCCTTGGTGTCCTTCTGTGACATCTTGGCCTTCTCAGCAACGGCCTTCACAAAGTCTGTCTTCTGCATAACGTATACCCCTCTTACACTAAATCACGAACCCCCATAAACTATATACCGCACATCAGCGCTCTTGTCAACACTTTAGACGACCTGTTTCGCAAAATCTTGCATTTTGGTGCTCATTCTATCAACTGTGTGTTGTATACATTCAATTACATATTATTATTTACTTATCGTTTTACCGTGAAAAGATGCAAAAGATTAATTTATTTCTAATCATCACAATCATTCGCATACACCCCGCCAAAATCGGCACACGCGGTGACAAACCAATCCCTCTTAGTCTATCACCGCGTGTTGTATCAATCAGTTACTTACTGCCCATCGATGTAGATCGCTTTTTCTTGTGAAAAGAACTCGATAGCCCCTTTCCCCATCTCACGAAACATGCCTGAGCCACTCTGTTTAAAGCCACCAAACGGTGCTTGGATTGAAACACCCGCTGTTGGTTGATTGACCTTCAACATACCGGCTTCGGCTCGCTCCGCAAACCGAATCGCATGCTTGATATTATTGGACACCAGTGATGCTGATAATCCATAGGGAATGTTATTGGCGATGGTGAAAGCTTCGTCTAGATCGCCAGCTTCGATGATTCCAATAACTGGCCCAAAAACTTCTTCTTGCGCAATCCGCATCTCGGGTCGCACATTACCGATGACAGTCGGCTTTACAAAGTAGCCATTCCCTTCACCTGCCGTGCCACCTGTCAGCACCGTAGCACCCTCTTCACTTGCCACCTCTACGTAGGCAAGATCGGTATCACGCTGACTTGCACTGACCGCGGGTCCCATCTGTACCCCATCAGTAAGTCCTGGCCCGACCACAATTGCTTGCGCAGCCAACGTCAGCCGTTTGCTAAACTCTGCCACGATTGCTCGCTCAACGATGACACGACTCGTCGCAGTACATGCTTGACCCGTTAAACCAAAACCACCACGCACCACAATCGCAACCGCCTTATCGATATCAGCATCTGCAGCCACAATGACTGGATTCTTTCCTCCCATTTCGAGGTGCGTCCGTGTCAATTGCGGCGCTGTTTTTTGATACAGTGCATGCCCGATAGCGTATGAACCCGTAAAGGATACCGCCTTGATTCGGCTATCTGTGCACAGCACATTGCCAATGGCACTCCCGCTCCCTGTTACACAATTCACCACACCAGCCGGTACGCCAGCCTCATGCAGCACTGCCATTAAGCGCAATGCCATCAGCGGTGTGGCTGATGCCGGTTTGAGTACCACCGTATTCCCCATTACCAATGCCGGTGCCATCTTCCATACGGGGATGGAAAGTGGGAAATTCCACGGTGTGATAATGGCAACAACCCCCAATGGAACCCGCACACTGTACAACAATGTATGTGGAGTATCCGCAGGTAAAACATCTCCCCCCACACGCCACGCTTCGCCAGCAAAGTAGCGAAAGACTTCCACTGCACGCACAACTTCCATGCGTGCTTCGGTACGCGTCTTGCCTTCCTCTCGGGTGAGTGCAGCCGCCCATTCGTCGATACGTTGCTCAATCAGATTAGCCACTTTGTGCAACATACGCCCGCGTTCTGGCGCAGGGCGTTCGGCCCAAGCTGGGTATGCTGCTGCCGCCGCTGCAATTGCTTGGGTAATATCATCGTGTGCTGATGCTGGTGCATATCCCACGATGTCATCGAGCTGTGCTGGATTACGAATCTCGAGATAATTGCTAGTGCTCGGTGTAACCCACTCGCCACCAATAAAGTTTTGGTGCTTCTCCATTGTTTCCTCGATTTCTGACGTATCTCACCGTATATGTTTCACATGAAACACTCTACCCACCCAATTTACGACGCTCGATAATCTGGATTATCCCAAACAATCAATGTTGCATCATTACCAAGTTCAGCATCGTGCAAATAATCGTGAATGATTCCTCGCACCGTATATCCGTTGCGTAGTTGTGGTGTGAGTGTTGGATCACTAATTTCACCAGAAGCAACCTTGTGAGCATATTCGCCGAGGGTCATCTGGTGCTTATAAAATCGGTAGCCTGGTACCATCCCACCACCTACCATACCACGCAAGTTGAGTTGGCGTATCAACGCTTTCCGTGCATCATAGAGTGCTGACGCAATTCCTCGTTTACGATAGGCGGGGTGTGTACTCATATCTGCACCATAGAGCCAGGCACCCGTCGGATTATGACATGTAAAATATCCACCAGCAATCATTTCATCAAACGAGTGTTGGGCGGAATCAAAGTCAATATCATGCCGTAACGTGGCACTCATCCCGACAACTACACCATCAATGAGTGCAACATGTTGACCCTCAGGAAAAATGCGCAGATGGCTTTCAATGTGTGTACGTCGAAGCAGATGGGTTGGATCAAGTGACGGGTAACACAACTGTTGCAGTGCCTCGATGGCGGTAGCATGTTCCATTAGTGTGGGTTGAATCGTTACCATTGTCTCTATGCACCTATAACGCGCGAATGGCCGCCTCGAGCACATCAAGCCCTTCTTGAAGCTGTTCGTCAGTAATCACTAGTGGCATCAGCAAACGAATACAGTTTGTATAAAGACCAGCACGCATCGTAATAACGCCGTGTTGCAAACAGTACGCACTGACGCGTGCAACTGCATCCATGTCTGGTTCTCGCGTAGTGCGATCCTTGACAAACTCGATTGCAATCATGCTCCCGAGCCCACGTACGTCGCCAATCCGTGTAAACTCCTTGAGCCATGCAGCACCGCGGCCACGAATTTGCGCACCAATTTGCGCAGAGCGTTCGAGCAAGTCGCCATCTTGAAATTGGTTAAGCACCTCGATAGCAGCGGCACACGCGACCGGATTGCCACCATACGTGCCACCAATCCCACCAATGTGCACGGCATCCATCAGATGCGCACGGCCAGTAACTGCCGCCAACGGCATCCCTGCAGCAATCGACTTAGCCGTCACAATAATATCCGGCTCAACACCCATTTGTTCCATTGCAAACAGTGTGCCGGTACGACCAAAACCGCACTGGACCTCATCAGCAATCAAGACGATGCCATACTTGTCACAGAGTGCACGTAAGCGGTGCATATACGTCTTGGGAACCGGGATAAATCCACCTTCACCTTGGACGGGTTCGATGATAATTGCTGCTACTGCATTTGCATCGATATGGGTCAACAGCATTTTTTCGAGTTGGTCGGTACACGCACCGCTACACGCATGGTTGCACATCCGGCACTGGTATTCATACGGGTATGGAGCACGGTAGACTTCAGGCACAAATGGTCCTAAGTTTTTCTTGAATGCCGTCTTTGATGTCAACGACAACGTCAACAATGTGCGACCGTGGTACCCACCTTCAAATGCGATAATTGCTTGGCGTCCAGTCGCTACTTTCGCGATTTTGATGGCATTCTCGACAGCCTCAGCTCCACTATTCGCCAAAATCGTTTTGCATGGACCAGTAATCGGCACTGCCTCATTAAGACGCTCGCACAATTCAACATACGATTCGTATGTACCAACGAGCGCCGAAAAGTGAATGAGTTTCTTGGATTGTTCGGTAATTGCATCCACAATTGCAGGCATGGTATGCCCCGCATTTAATACACCGATACCACCCACAAAGTCGATGTACGTATTGCCATCAACATCAGTCACTGTTGCGCCGTGTGCCTGTGCAACCGCAATTGGGTGCGCTTTGTACAACCCACTGGGCACAGCCGCTTCGCGCCGTGCAACGAGCTGCTGCGAAAGCGGACCGGGAATTGCCGTCTTGATTTGAATGCTCTTCGCCATTGTGAGCCTCTCTCTGTATTCTCAGTTATTCGCTTGATTGACCACCTAGCTGCTCTGCGTATTGTAACCGATAGAGCCGCGCATAATATCCATTCAATGCCAGCAATTCTTCGTGTGAACCATCCTCTACGAGTTTACCACGATGCAGCACCAATATACGATCCACGTAGCGAATCGTTGAAAGTCGGTGTGCAATCACCAATGATGTGCGATTCTTGAGTAATCGTTGTACCGCCACTTGCATGACCTGCTCTGTCTCAGTATCTACACTACTTGTCGCTTCATCAAGAATCAACAAGACTTCCGGGTTAAATGCCATAGCCCGAGCAAACGCAAGCAGTTGGCGTTGTCCTACTGACAGGTTCGACCCTCGTTCACGGACTTCGTACTCAAATGTCCCTGGCAACTTTTGAATAAAGGTGGCTGCACCCGAAATGTCAGCAGCCCAGGCTACCCGTGCATCGTCTATTGTATGATCATGTAACCGGATATTATCGCGAATTGTGCCACTAAAACATGTCGGGTCTTGCGGGACAGCTCCCACATGTCGGCGCAATTCCTGCTGTGTAATCGCCCGAATATCGACACCATCAAGCGTAATCTTCCCCTGCTGGATGTCATAGAATCGTGCCATCAGGCTTACGAGCGATGTTTTACCGGCACCTGTGGCGCCAACCACAGCCACCGCCTGCCCTGCTGGTATCGTAAACGACACCCCCTTGAGCACTGGCTCATCGGGATTATAGCCAAACACCACATTCTCAAAGGCGATCGCACCACGTACCGGTGTCTGAAGTTGCAACGGCTGGGCTGGATCCTTGATGTCTTCTGGTGTATCCAACACACGAAAGACGCGTTCAGATGATGCCATTGCACTCTGGAGCGTGTTGTAGCGATCAGCGAGTTGTCGTATTGGCTGAAAGGCCTGATCCGTATATTGGATAAATGCCACCAACAAGCCAATCGTCACATAATCATTGAGGACGAGCTGGCCACCGAGTGTCAACAAGACCGCTGTGGCTGTTACCGACGTGATATAAATTGTTGGGAAAAATACCGCGAACGTGTTATTTGAGCGAAACTGAGACTGCAGGTATTCACGGCTAATCTCCGCAAAGTAATTACGACTTTGCTCCTCACGTCGAAACAACTGCGTGACCAACACACCGGTAATTTGTTCATTCAGATAGGCATTGATGCGGGCCAAGCGTTGCCGCATCACTCGATACGTGGTACGCATAATACGCTGGAAGATTATTGTCGAGATGATTACAACCGGAAACATCAGAAATGCAACAAGTGCCAAACGCCAACTCAATACCAACATGGTAACCACAATAAACAGTAGCCGTACCAAATCACCGAGCAACGCCACCGTCCCCTGTGTGATAAAGTCGTTTAAGGCATCCACATCATTCGTAATTCGGGTCAATAAACGCCCCACCGGATTACGGTCAAAAAAACCAAGACTCATGCGTTGGATGTGCCGAAAAATTGCCATACGAATATCAATAATGACTCGTTGACTCATTGACTGCATCATGTATGTTTGTACATACCGAAACACAAACGAAAGCACCAATGTAGCGACATACACATAGAAAATCGGCCATACACCTGCAACGTTGCCTTGGGCAATCGGACCATCAATCGCAGTCCGAATCAAAAACGGCGGTATCAACTCTACAAGCGCACTCCCGACCATTAGCATGATAGAAATGGTCAGTTCCCATTTATACGGCCATACAAAACCCAACAAGCGGCGCACGAGGCGCCCATCATACGCTTTACCAAGTATTTCGTCGTCGTAAACCGTCATTCTTTCCCCCGTGTGTTACGCATTGTCGACTTCATCTGCTAGCATTTCACGTTGATACATGGCGGTATACAGCCCACCCTGTCTAAGCAACGTCTCGTGAGACCCTTGCTCTGCAATTCGTCCATCACGAAGCAAAATGATGAGGTCAGCATCACGTACCGTTGCAATTCGCTGCGCAATGATAATCGCCGTACGCCCCTTGCGGAAGTTGCGTAACCCTTCGAGGATTTGGGCTGCTGTGTGGGTATCCACACTCGACAGTGCATCATCGAGCACCAAAATCGCTGGGTTGCGTAACACGGCGCGTGCAATGGCGGTACGTTGCTTTTGACCACCGGACAACGTCACACCACGTTCACCAACCAGCGTGTCGATGCCCGCAGGCAGTTGTACGATATCATTACTTAACCGAGAAATAAGCAGGGCTTGTTCGACTTCGGTATCAGTAGCATCAGGACGACCAAATGTCACGTTTTCACGAACAGGCACACTAAACAAAAAGGTATCTTGCGGCACATAGCCGATACCCTGGCGGAGTGATGCTAACGCAATCGTGCGAATATCAATGTCATCCACTGATACGCTACCCTCTGTGGGGTCTTGGACTCGGGCAAGCAAATTGACCAACGTTGTTTTGCCACCACCCGTCGCACCAACAATTGCAACGGTCTGCCCCTCGGTCACACGAAACGAAATATTGCGTAGGATCCAGCGCTGATCGTGCCCAGATCCTACAGCCACTCCAACATTGTCAAAAGTAATCGCACCCGCAATCGTGTGGGTGATGCCACCATGCACATCATCATCACGAATGTGTGGCTTGCGTTGCAACACTTCGCCGATGCGTCCCGCAGCAGATACTGCTTGCTGATACAGATCCACCGTCCAACCCAGTGCCACAACCGGCCAACCCAGTGCAGCCAAATAGCTATTGAACAATACCAAGTCACCAATAGTAAGCTGTCCGTCAGCGACTTTTTGACCACCAATCAACAACACCAATGAACCAATGATACCCAACACGAGGCTAATCACGGGCCAGAGCAACCCACTCAACAGTACGTAGCGCACGTTTTGCGTACGGTATCGCTCGTTGACCCGCAAAAATTCAACTGTTTCAGGTTCTTCTTGGGTATATGCCTTGATTGTGCGGATTCCTGAAAAATTTTCTTGGGCACGTGTTGAGACTTCACCAAACAAATCTTGCACTTTGCGAAAGATATCGCGCATGCGTGCGCCCACAATGATAAAGAGCACCGTTACAACGGGCAGGAGACCGAGCACAATCAATGATAACGTAACATCGGTTGAAATCATCAGCGCCGATGAGAAAACAATCATCAGCACGGCACCAAATTGCTGTACACCAGGCCCAAAAAATTGCCGAATAGCTGACAAATCATTGGTCACACGTGTCATCAAGTCGCCTGTGTGATGTTCTCCAAAGAATCGTTGATCAAGACTCAATAGTTTATGAAACATCGCCTCGCGCACATCACCTTCGACTTGATGTGCTGTCCCCAAAATGAGGACGCGCGTCACAAAACTCAAGACAAACACCACTGCAGCAATCGCCAACATTGTGAGTGCTGCAGCGATTAAATCATCCCAGATAATACCGCGTTCATTAATCTCATTAACGATATCGCGTATCACCTGTGGTACCAACACAGTAAACACGATTTGCACCGTATTGCAGAGTAATCCGAGCAGATAGAGCCAGCGATACTTGTACACATACGGCCACAGTGCCTGTAGCTGATTCATGAGAACCCTTTGTGCATATGATGAAATCATACCTGTCTGACGGCTAGTATACCACTCAAAAGCGAGCACCGTCTGCTGGACTGCAGACGGTGCATGGCGCTATACGATTCCACGGATGCGACAACTATCTGTTATTCGTCGCCTGCCAATGCCATTTCACGGCGTTTCTGGTCACGTTTACGCTCATCAAGTGTGAGCAGGCGTTTGCGCAACCGGTACGCTTTCGGCGTGACTTCGAGCAGTTCATCATCACCCAAATATTCGACAGCATCATCGAGACTAAGCACACGCGGTGTTTCGAGGCGCAGTGCATCATCGGCACCCGATGAGCGCATGTTGGTGAGATGCTTCTTTTTGCAGCAGTTTACTTCGAGGTCTCGTTCACGGATGTGTTGGCCGATAATCATCCCCTCGTAGACATCGATACCAGCACCAATAAAGAGTTGGCCACGTTCTTGGGCGCCATGCAGACCGAATGTGGTCGTTTGACCTGCTTCGGATGCAATCAGTGAACCAAGTGCGCGTGTGCTTATCTCGCCGGCGAGCGGCTGGTACTCGAGGAAGAGAGAATTTAGCTGCCCCTCACCCCGTGATGCTGTCATGAATTGCTGACGAAACCCGAGCAAACCGCGGGTGGGCACATGGAATGTCATGTTAATGGTGCCGTCATCACGGTAGTTCATGTCGCGCATCAAACCACGGCGTTGCCCCAAGAGTTCGATGACCGTACCTTGGTACTGCTCTGATACTTCGATTTCGACCTGCTCTACCGGCTCCATGCGTTGCCCATCTACCATACGGAAGATGACTTCGGGGCGTGACACCTGGAACTCAAAGCCTTCACGGCGCATGTTTTCAATCAAAATCGTGAGATGGAGCTCACCACGTCCACTTACCACAAACGCATCAGGCACATCGGTGTCTTCGACCCGCAGCGCTACGTCGCGTTCGCGCTCGAAGTAGAGGCGATCGCGCAGTTTGCGTGACGTCACGTGTGTGCCTTCGCGCCCAGAAAACGGGCTCGTATTCACCCCAAAGGTCATACGCACCGTCGGCTCTTCTACAGCGATAATCGGCAATTGTTCGGCGCCGACCACATCAGCCACAGTTTCACCAATCATCCCTTCAGTAATACCAGCCACAGCAATGATTTCACCTGCTTGCGCCTGCTCAACTTCGCGCCGATCAAGCCCGTTATACGCAAAGAGTTGCACGATTTTGGCTGGTGATTGTGTACCATCATGGGCAATACGGACCACTGCCTGGCCCTTGCGGAGTGTACCACGGCGCAAGCGACCCATCATAATTTTGCCGCGATAGTCGTCGTAAAAGGTGTTGGTGACCAGCAATTGTGCTGAGGCCTCTGTGTCGACATCTGGGCATGGAATGGTCGTGATAATTGCATCAAACAATGGCTCAAGTGTTTCTTTGAGATCCTCGTGATTGGTGCCTGAGATACCATTGATGGCACTGGCAAAAATTACCGGGAAGTCGGCTTGTTCATCACTTGCACCCAACTCTACAAACAAGTCAAATGTTTCATTGACAACCCAGTTGGGACGTGCATTAGGGCGGTCAATCTTGTTGACGACCACAATCGCTTTGTGACCAGCTTGTAGCGCCTTGCGGAGCACGAAGCGTGTTTGTGGCATCGGCCCATCCACTGCATCGACCAGCAACAACACGCCATCCACCATATTCATGACACGCTCTACTTCGCCACCAAAGTCAGCATGTCCTGGAGTATCCACAATGTTAATCTTGGTTCCCTTGTATACGACAGCCGTGTTTTTGGCCATAATCGTAATCCCACGCTCACGCTCGAGATCGTTCGAGTCCATGACACGTTCGTTTACCTGCTGATTTTCACGAAAAGTCCGTGACTGACGTAACAAGCCGTCAACCAGCGTGGTTTTGCCGTGGTCAACGTGCGCAATAATTGCAATATTGCGCAAATCAGTTCGATTCATGTCAACTCCATGTGTGGCATACAAACGCCTCGACCTCCGCGGTCGGGGCGCATCGTTGCAGCATTTATCTTATTATAGTGTACCACGTTCGCTCGTTTTATGCAGTGCGTTCATTCATCCACATCGTCCACGGGTTATCCACAATGTGTATCGCGCGCAACCATACGTCTTAAAAATGACACGCAACAGTGTTATGAATGAATAACAAAATCACACAATAGTATAAGAAACAGTAGCACTCATAGGCAATGTGGATATGTGAATAAACCGTTTTTATGGCGTTGCAAAGACTTATTTATTAAGAACAAGAGGTGTATGAGTATCCACTGCTTATCCACGATGTGCGTGCATGATCACCAATCGTCAACAAATTGTGCACGGTCGTACACGCTGTTTCCACAGACTTATCCACAAAAACGGTGGATAAGTCAATATCGGGTGGAATTCTTCCACACAGCATCCACGCGCTTTCCCATGCATATCCACGGGTTATCCACCAGGAATATGGGGATAAATACCACAAAAAACGGAGGTGTATCACCTCCGTTTTGCCGCAACGATTATTCTTCGTCTTTGTCAGGTGGTTTATTGGGATTATCGAGCGAATTGATAAAATCACGAAAGATGGAGAGGGAATCATCTGACGGTGCAGGTCCCGTTGATTCGGTTGCTTGTGGCTCTGGTGGTGCTGGTGGTGTTTCGACCGAACGAAAACCCGGTTGTTCGGATTCATGTTCGCTATCAAACGGCACGCTAGCTTGATCGAAGACATGCGGTGCAACAAAAATTGGCACATCAGTGCGTACCGCAATGGCGATTGCATCACTCGAGCGCGCATCAAGCTCTACCGTGCCACTAGGAGTTGCAATCACTACACGTGCAATGAAGGTGCTTTCTTGGATGTCACTGATGATAATCTGAGAGAGTACACCCCCCAGCGTTTGAATCGTAGTGACCAACAAATCGTGCGTCATTGGTCGGCTCGGGACATGGTTTTGTAGCACCGAAGAAATCGATTCTGCCTCGAACTGACCAATCCAGATGGGCAGATAGCGTCGACTATCTGATTCACGCAACACGACGACGCGATTTTGTGTGAGCAGGCTAACACGCACACTATCAACGGAAACTCGTATCATTGCGCCCCCTTTCGTTGAATCGCAAACCAGCTTACTCCTATTATAATACAGGTATTGGGTGCGTATGAAACACCAGGAATACGAGGTTTGACACTGCCATGCCAACAGCGTATGATGTGCGTGATTGGAATGGTATATAATGCGGTTTCAATGATTATATCAAAGTCTTCTTCTCCGACAATTGTGTCGTTTTTCCGCTGGTTGCGGCGCGGCGAAATCGCTGTGCGCCACGTAGTATTGGCCGTCGTGTTGGCACTGCCACTCAACGACGACACCAAACAACAGTGGACGACACGCATCAGACGCAACAGCGAAGATGCGCAAATCATCGCACTGCAATCGGCACGGGCTGGTTTGCAAGGTGCGCATACTGCCACGCCAGAAACACCATCCCGCTACGATGTACCGACATTTGTCGTCGATGCATTCTTTCAACCACGAGTCGCAAGTCATAGCGTCAGCATCGTGTTGGTATGTACTATCCTGCTGTTTGGGAGTACCATTATCGAAAAAGGCGGCTTGACGAATCGCGATCGAGGCAAGGTGGCACAAAAGACGGCCATAGAAATCGCTCCACCCATCGATGCCCCATTACCGCAAGTGATGAGTGCTTTGGAATTAACTGTACCGCAGATGGTGACACCGTTGCCCAGTGCGGCACCACCTTTTTTGTTTTATCATCGCATCCAAGTAGCAGACACGCTAGGAAAAATAGCAGCAATCTACAACATCAATCCCAAGGTGCTGTTTTGGGCGAACGGGTTACAAAATGGGCGTGTTTTTATTGTTGGTAGTACACTACGTATTCCTCGGTTGCCGGGTGTTTCGCATACCATTGCCGAAAACGAAACAATTGAATCAATCGCCTCAGTATTTGGCGTTGACCAGGCCGCAATCACATTATTTCGACCAAATCGTGTCCGCACCGATGACGACTTAACAGTTGGTCGTGAAATATTTATTCCGTATGTCGTGCCAGATTATCCGCAGAGCATCATCAACAAATATGGGAGTATCGAAGGCGTCTCTACCATGGAGGCCATTGAGACCGTCACTGTCTTGGAGGATGAAACAAATCTTCGTGGTGGTCCAGGTCGTGCCTTTGATAAAATCGGCGTGTTACGCAGTGGACAACGCTTGATTCCATTGGCACGCTATGGGAGCTGGGTCAAACTCGAAGTCAATCCAGGTGAGATTGGTTGGGTCAAAGGACGCTTGCTCGGTATGTCAGATGGTCTCGTTGAAGGACTCCCGATCGCGACCAACGTGCCGTGGCCGCCACCCCGTTGGGGTTGGCCGGCATCGGGGCGGCTCACGTCGCCATTTGGCTGGCGTTCAGTGCCGATGTACATGTTCCACAATGGCATCGATATTGCGAATGATGCGGGCACCCCTATTTATTCAGTGCGCTATGGGCGTGTCTACGAAGCAGGTTGGTGTCGGGGTTTTGGCTATTGTGTGCGTATCGATCATGGTGGTGGTGTCGTATCAATTTATGGTCACTTGCTCAAAAAACCATTCGTGTATGTTGGTGAAATCGTCGACCTCGGTGATTTGATTGGGTTGATGGGGAGCACGTATGACGCAGCAGGTGGTGGCTACTCAACGGGGGTGCATCTGCACCTCACCATTCAAGTCAATGGCAAAAACGTTGATCCGATGAAGTATTTGCCGTAGTGACAAGGATCAACAGTGACTATGAGTGAAACAACGGGGCGCCGAATTGCACTTTCAGCGCTCCTCATAGCAGTAGGCAATATCACGAGCCGCCTCATCGGAGTCATCCGTGAGGCGGTTTTTGCCGCCACATTTGGGCGTGGCACTGAGTTGGCTGCGTTTACTGCAGCAGCCACAATCCCAACCATGGTGTACGATCTCTTGGTGAGTGGCGCAATTAGTGCGGCGTTGGTGCCCATGTTTAGTCGTATCGCCAGCCACGATGACGAACGCGACGAACTCCTTTCCCGCGTGCTTAGCTTGATGCTTGTCGTGGTGAGTGTGATTGTGGCGCCCATGCTGTTGTTTGCACCGCTGGTGGTGCGCAGCCTTGCTGCAGGTTTTGATGATACCCTGCAGGCGCTCACCACTACCATGATTCGCTGGATGTTGCTGGCTGTACCATGCATGATTATTGCTGGGGTGATGACGGCGGTGTTACAAGCACGGCAACAGTTCGTGTTGCCCGCCTTTGTGACGAGTGTCTTTAACATCGGTATCATCGTGGCAACAGTGCTGTTGGCGCCCATGTTTGGCGCAGTCGCACTCGCATTGGGGATGGTGCTTGGTGCCCTGTTGCAGGTGGGATTGCAGTGGTACGGATTGCGCCGCTGTCGCATCCAGTGGCGCCATGATTGGAATCATCCAACCATCCACGAAATGATACGCCTTTATGCGCCAGTTATGATTGGCATGGGATTTTCGGCCATAGGCACACTCATCGATCGACGCTATGCGAGTGAGTTTGGTACCACCGTGTTACCGACCATGCGCTATGCGACCACGCTGATTCAATTTCCGTTGGGGTTAGTTGCCGCAGCATTGTCTACGGCCATTTTACCGGCGTTGTCGCGCTTGCAAAGCGAAGCACAGCGGGAGGCTTTTCGCACCACCGTTGGTACTGCGTTGACCGTTGTGATTGCTCTGATTGTGCCAGCAAGTGTGGTGCTCTGGCTTGTGCGCGAGCCGCTTACTGCTATTATTCTGCAACGCAATGCGTTTTCTGCGGAGGATACGCGCGCAGTAGCGACCACGTTGGTGTATTACCTACCAGGATTACCAGCGGCTGCCATTGACCAGATATTGCTCTTTGCGTGTTATGCACGTGGGCGCACTATTGCGCCAAACGTCATCCAGGGTGGTGCTATCGTGGCGTATGTGCTGGCAGTACAACTGGCGATCCCGTGGTTTGGTCAGAGCGCCGAGACGCTGGCGTTTGCGAATTCCGTACAGTTGATTGTGCACATGGTGATGATGGCCATCTTGTGTCATCGCCTCTTTGACTTGCGCGGGCTAGCGATTACCTCCACAGTGGTCGGGTGTCTGATGGCGGCAGCTGTCACATGGTGCATGGTGCAGGCTGCGCTCGTCGTTTTGCCGCCGATATCTGCGTTGCTGCAGCTCGTGTTGGTTGCACCAATCACAGGGATTATCTATGTGGTGATTGCCCAACTGCTTGGAATCACACCAGTGCGCTATGCAACCACCTTGCTGTGGAATCGCGTCCGCACTATGCTTGGTCGTGTATCTGCACAGCCTTGATCAGGATTGCTTTGTGTTGCTCGTATCCAATCTGGGTGACGGCTACAGCGGGGGAGAGCCACTGGTATGCGTGGATTCCTTCCTCGGCCTGCAACGTGAGTGTCGTTTGGGTGGTTGTCATCACAAAAAAATCAACCTGCTTGCGCACCGTTTCGCCCCGTTTATTGACCACATCATAATGAATCGTGTCAATGAATGCGCCCAACTGACCAGTGATGCCGGTCTCTTCAAAGACTTCACGGATTGCCGCATCAGGCGCACGTTCACCGGGCTCGAGATGCCCTTTGGGAAAGGTCCATTTGCCGTATTGGTCGAGAATGATGAGCACACGCAGGTGTGTATCGCACGAGGTAAAGACGACACACCCGGCTGCATGCGGGTTGTGAAGGCGATCCATGCTTAGGGTCTCCGTATTAACGAACTCAACCAATCTTCGAGAGATAGCGTGAATTGCGCTAGCGATGTTTGTCGTGTCCATTCGCTAATCGCAGACAGATTGCCAGATGCCAACAAGATTCCCATGCCCACCAATAACACGCCACTCGCCATGCTGGTGGTGTGGAGCTCATACGTGGTGCCAGCGATTTGCACCGGTACCATGCGTCCTTTGATGAATTGCCAAAATGGCGACCCCATGCCGAGGCGCCCAAAAAACGATGAAATGATGATGAGTGGTGACCCGAGCCCCAACGCATAAACAAACGCCAATAGTGCCCCTTGAGCCACTGCAATACCTTGTGTAGCCAATAACGTCAGTAATGCGCCCAAAATGGGACCAACACAGGCTGACCAACCGAGTGAAAAGGTTGCACCATACAAGAATGAGCCCAGCACGCCACTCGCAGGGCGGTCGAGCAGTTGTACACCACCAAAGCCGATACCAAAGAAACTCATGATACCGAATCCAATGATCACGATACCACCTATGGTGGTGAGGAGCGTCAGATAACTAAACAAGAAACGACTGAGTGCGGTTGCGCTTGCACCAAAGATTACCATAGTGGTTGCTAACCCACAAAAAAACGCAATAGACATTAACGTGACTTGCTCACGTTTTGCTTGAAACGTGAAGGCAAAATACGCGGGCAAAATGGGGAGTGTACACGGCGAAAGAAAGCTAAATAACCCGGCCAAGAATGTAATTGGGATGAGCACTGCAATCCCGTTTTGTGCAGAACTAATCAGTGATTCATTGGGGGTTGTAATGATGAATGCAATGAGTGCAACCACGACAATAGCCGCAAACCCAATCATCAGCGCACGAATTGTTCGGTTCATAAAAGCTCCACTTATGGTGTCGTTGGCGTGTTGCTAAAGGAGATGGTCAATTAGGCGTTGAGCGGTTGCCATGCCATGAGCTACCGCCAATTGAATGCGTCCAAGGCCAATTAACGCATCTCCTGTGAAGTATACCCCATGTGATTGTTCATATGTTTGCAAGGCAAGTGCATCTGCGGCGTGGTCGGGCAATGCGTAGCGCCACCCCTGACGATCGCACCAGAGTGGTTCAGGTAATGCGGTGCCAAGGAGTGCGCAGAGCTGAGGGAAGAGTGCGGTAGCAAGCTGCGCCGTGTCGTATTCCCACCAGCGGCGACTCGCCGCTGGACCACACTGCACGGTGACCAGTGTCTGCCCGGTGGGCACACGCGCTGGTGATTTGAGATGTTCAAATGCCACCCACGAAAAATCATGTGCTCGGTCGGAATTGACCAACGCATAGTATGGCCAATCAAAGTTCCCGTGAAAGGCTAGCGTCACACTCAGACAGGGACGATACTGTGCTTGGGCGAGTGCCGTACAGAGCGTGGTGTGCATCTCTGGGGGGAGTGTGCTCGCAGCCAAAATCTCATGTGTTTGTGGCGCAGGAGGGGTAAACACTACTGCAGCGCCTGAGGCAATGTGTGCTCCAGTATCGCTGACACACGTTACCTGCTGATCGTGTAAGAGAATGTGGTGTACCCGAGTTTCACGCGTGATTGTCATGTGAGTCGGAGTCAAAAGTTTTGCGAGTTGATTGATTCCATCACGGTAGATGAATTTCGGCAGGGTATTTTGTGTTGTATCACCCTGTGTTATGGTATTGTGCTTGTCAAACGTCCACACGGGGGGAGCGATGTCGATGAGTTGGTCATGGGGGAGTACCTGCGTAAAGAAGTGGTGTTGCGCATCATCAACCGGGCGAAAAAATTGCGCTCCATGATCAAAAATAGCGCCATCACGTCGGCGTGTGGCCACGCGACCGCCGATGCCACGGCTCTTTTCGATGCAGTGTATGCGCAGCGAGGGAGCGTGTTGATTCAGATGGTATGCCGCGGCGAGCCCACTAATCCCTGCACCAACGATGATAATTTGCATGATGTTCCTCTTGCATAATTTCAAGTCACCTATTACAATGATAGAATACAAGTTAAGGGCTTCAATCAATACCACCTTGTTTCTTCTTAATATGTAATCACGATAGGATGTTCCTATCCCTGATTTAACGTGGAGTTTGCGTATGGCACCTTTGCTAGATGTCCGCAACCTTGAAACGCAGTTTAAGACCCAAGACGGTATCGTCAAGGCGGTCAACAACGTGTCGTTTTATGTGAATCGCGGGGAGACGTTGGGTATCGTCGGTGAATCTGGTTCGGGCAAAAGTGTAACGTCGCTTTCCATTATGCGCTTGATTCCCAATCCACCGGGGCGCATTAGCGGGGGAGAGGTAATTTTCGACGGACAAGATTTGCTCAAAATCAGCGAAGACGAGATGCGCGATTTGCGTGGTAACCGCATTGCGATGATTTTCCAAGACCCCATGACATCACTCAATCCGGTGCTGACTATTGGTCAGCAGATTACTGAGTCATTGATGTTGCACCTCAAGCTGTCTGCCAAGGAAGCACAGAATCGTGCCATTGAGTTGCTGAATCATGTTGGTATTCCCAGTGCTGCACGGCGTATTAACGAATATCCACACCAGTTTTCGGGTGGGATGCGTCAGCGTGTAATGATTGCAATGGCCTTGGCATGTAATCCTGAATTGCTGATTGCTGACGAGCCGACTACCGCATTGGATGTGACCATTCAGGCACAAATTCTTGAGTTGATTAAGCGCTTGCAGAGCGAGCTCGGGATGGCAGTCATTATCATCACTCACGACCTCGGCGTGGTAGCAGGGATGTCGGATCGCGTGATGGTGATGTATGCTGGGCGCGTCGTCGAAGAGGGCAGCACGCACGAAATCTTCCACAATCCACGCATGCCGTATACCATCGGTTTGTTGAAATCTATTCCTCGTCTCGACAACACATCGGGGCAAAGACTCGAGCCGATTCGCGGTTTACCACCGGATCTTATTGCATTGCCCCAGGTATGTGCGTTCTATCCACGCTGTGATTTCTATAAGACTGGCGTATGTGATACCCAGGTCCCGCCCTTGCGGCAGGTTGCTGAGAACCACAACGCAGCATGTCTGTTTGACGTGACGATTGAATCAGAAGCCACGGTTGCAGCGGCGCAGTAAGTGGTCGCGCTAAGCGAGACAAACTCTGACGGAGGAGTATGGCATGACAGCGGTTGATACACGAAGCAACATCATTGAGGTGAGTGACCTCAAAATGTATTTCCCCGTGACCAAGGGCATCGTATTGCGCCGAAAAGTTGGTGATGTCAAGGCGGTTGACGGCTTGACGTTCAGCATCCGTGAAGGCGAAACACTCGGGCTAGTCGGCGAATCAGGGTGTGGTAAGTCGACCACCGGACGTGCGCTCATCCAGTTGTACAAACCAACAGCAGGAGCAGTCGTCTTTCGCGGTACCGATTTAACCAAGTTACCTGCCGAAGAGATGCGCAAGACCCGCCGGCGTGTGCAGATGATTTTCCAAGATCCATATGCATCGTTGAATCCACGTATGACAGTCGGCGACATCATCGCCGAGCCGATTATGGTACACAAACTGCGCCAAGGCAAGCAAGCCGTACGTGAGCGTGTCCAAGAGTTGTTGTCGTTGGTCGGGTTGAATCCCTATTTCATTAACCGGTATCCGCACGAGTTTTCGGGTGGTCAGCGTCAGCGTATCGGTATTGCCCGTGCGTTGGCCGTTGAGCCCGAGTTTGTGGTTTGTGATGAGCCGGTATCAGCGTTGGATGTGTCCATTCAAGCGCAGATTTTGAACCTGCTCGAAGACCTGCAGGACAAGCTGGGGTTGACGTATTTGTTCATCGCCCACGGGTTGGCTGCAGTCAAGCACATCAGTGATCGTGTGGCGGTGATGTATCTCGGCAAAATTGTCGAAATCGCCAGTGGCAATGAACTCTACGCCACTCCGACGCATCCGTATACGCAGGCATTGCTCTCAGCCGTGCCAATCCCAGACCCGACGGTAGAACGCACCCGCAAGCGCATGATTCTGGTTGGCGATGTACCGAGCCCACTCAATCCGCCGAGTGGCTGTCGCTTCCATACACGCTGTCCGATTGCCATCGACAAGTGCAAAGTGGACGAGCCTATCATGGAAGACGTCGGTAATGGTCACCAAGTGGCGTGTTGGCGCTCAAAAGAGTCAATTGCTCTGCTGCAAAAGTAGTCTGTGTGTGGCGCAGGGGGAGCCGTACGGCTCCCCCTGTTTTTGTGTCTTGTCCCATGTGCTTTGCACGAGGATGAACTATGTATAATAACAGTGGTAATCCGTGTCGAGGAGTCGTGCATGGTCGATGAGACGTTACAGACTATCCGGGCACTTGCTGGTGTCGCGGGTGTGAAATATGCTTCTGCAGGGCGTGGAGTCGTAGTGCAGTGCCGTGGTGATACCGATATGCGTGCCTTGCGTGCGGTTGCAGATCACGCTGGACTATCTGTGGTGGTAGAGCATATTGACGCCGAAATCACCCCCGAAGAAGCCGAAATAGCCGATCTGCCACGCATGATTCCATTTACAGTCATCTGTGTGATTGCTACCATTTTGGGCTGGGTCTTGGATGACTGGGCAGGTGTACCGTGGTATGTGCCTACCATCTGTTATATCGTGGCATATGGGTTTGGTGGTTACTATAGTGCGCTCGATGCGCTTGAATCACTCAAAAAACGCGAATTTGACGTGAACACACTTATGATTGTGGCCGCACTCGGTGCAGCTGCCATGGGTGAGCCACGTGAAGGAGCGTTGTTGATGTTCTTGTTTTCTCTATCTGGCACCCTTGAAACGTATGCCATGGGGCGTACACATGCATCGATTCGGTCACTGATTGCAATGACCCCGCGTGAAGCAGAGCTGTTGATTGCTGGTGAAACCCGTGAAATCTCGGTAGAGGCTGTGGTTCCTGGTGATGTGGTGCTGGTGCGTCCCGGCGCAAAAATTCCCACCGATGGTGTTATTCGTGCCGGTGAATCAACCATCAACGAAGCATCCATTACGGGTGAATCAATGCCCGTCGAAAAACAGGTTGGCCACAAAGTCTATGCAGGCACACTCAATGGCCAAGGAGCACTTGAAGTCACCGTCACGGCAGATGCATCACAATCCACACTTGCACGGATTGTTGCGGTAGTACGCGAAGCCCGCGACCAAAAAGCCAACAGCCAAGATTTCACTGACCGCGTCATAGGCGTATATTATGCATATGCGGTAGTGGTGGTAACGCTCCTTTCGATAATCATTGCACGACTCTTGTTGGTCGAAGACTGGCACCAGACGCTGTATCGTTCGATGACACTCATGGTAGTGATGTCGCCGTGTGCGTTGGTGATTTCGATACCTGCATCGTTGTTGTCTGCGTTGGCACGGGCAGCACGGGATGGTGTATTGTTTAAAGGGGGGCGGCAACTTGAGGCAGCAGCTACCGTCAAAGTTATCGCCTTTGATAAAACTGGAACATTGACGACTGGTCGTCCAGGCGTGGTTGCAGTGATTCCTGTCGGTGGTCCGGGGCGCTTGTCAACGCTCATCACACACATCACCGAACACCAAAATCCCGATGATGATCAACTCGGCTCCATGACAGACGATCAAATTCGTCTGTTGGCGGCCGCTGCTGCCGTAGAACAGGCATCAGAGCATCCACTTGCACGTGCAGTGGTCCAGAGCACACGTGAGCGTGGTATTCTTATCCCAGAAGCGACTGAATTCAAAGCAGTGATTGCTGCAGGTGCGACAGCGGTGGTTAATGGACATCGCCTGCGGGTGGGCAAACCGACCATGTTTCGTATGACAACGCCAGATGTGCTCATCGAAATCCAAGCACAGCAACGCAATGGCAATACGGTGATGGCTGTGGGATCCGATGATGAAATCTGGGGGTTGATTGCAGTCTCAGATACGATGCGCCCTGAAGCCAAGCAAGCCTTGCAGGATTTGCGGGGCGCTGGTTATCGTCTCGCCTTGCTGACCGGCGACAATGAGCATGTCGCTCGGGCACTCGCCAAAGAACTCGGGCTCGATGATGTGCGTGCTGAATTATTGCCCCAAGACAAGGTGGATGCAGTCAAAGATTTGCAACAACGGTATGGACCAGTGGCAATGATTGGTGATGGCATCAATGATGCACCTGCACTTGCGAGTGCGGCGCTTGGTGTTGCCATGGGCAGTGGTGGTACGGATGTCGCACATGAAAGTGCCGATGTGGTGCTGATGAAAGATGATCTCAGCAAGTTGAGTACTGCCTTGTTGTTGGCGCGCAATGCCCGTCGAGTGGTCTTGCAAAATCTTGTATTTGCTTTTGGTGTGATTGCACTGCTCGTGGTATTTACCCTGCGTGGTGATGTAGTGTTAACGTATGGTGTGATCGGTCACGAAGGGAGCACGTTGTTGGTCGTTGCAAACGGCTTGCGCATGCTCTTACCCGTGCGTCGTTGAGGATTCAGCGTTGCTCCACAATTATGATGGTGTCGTATATTGAGAGGGGATGCTATGTCGATTAAAGCAGATCGTTGGATTCGTACAATGGCCACAGAGCATGGTATGATTGAGCCATTTGTTGATCGCCAAAAACGCGAAGGGATTATTTCATATGGCTTGTCATCATATGGGTATGACATGCGTGTTTCCGATGAATTCAAGATTTTTAGTACTAGCCCATACAATACTGTGGTAGACCCCAAAGCCATCGATGAGCGCATCTTTCAACACTTCAAGGGTGATGTCTGTATTATTCCCCCCAATAGCTATGCACTGTGTCATTCACTCGAGTATTTTCGCATTCCCGCTGATGTGTTGGTGTTGGTGATTGGGAAATCAACGTATGCTCGTGCCGGGATTATCGTGAATGTGACACCAGGTGAACCTGGGTGGGAAGGGCAGTGGACAATTGAAATTAGTAATTCGACACCACTACCCGCCAAAATCTATGCCAATGAAGGTATTGCACAATGCCTGTTTTTCCAGGGTGATGAGCTGTGTGAAACGTCATATCGTGACAAAGCAGGCAAATACCAAGGGCAACGCGGTATCGTGTTACCGCGTGTTGAAGGATTGAAATAAACATCTCATTGCTGATAGTGCTGATATCGCTTATAATCAGAGGGTGATTGTCAATCGGGATTCACCGGTGTCGTGTCGTGGTGTGGCATTTTTGAGGAATAGTGGTCATGAGTGAATTGGGTAATCGCCTACGGGCAGCCCGTGAGTCACAGGGCATCAGCCTCGCGCAAGCAGCAACCGAAACGCGCATTCTGCAGCGGTATTTGGTTGCCCTCGAAGAAGGCGACTACAAGTATCTGCCCGGTGATGTATACGCCCGAGGGTTCATTCGCAACTACGCAGATTATCTCAAAATTCCCGTCGAAGAATTAATCCAGCTCTACCGCTACGAGCGTGGGCGCACAGAGCCCATCGTGCTTCGCCCGGCGGTGGTTGCACCGCGTATCCGTGGTGCCGTGCTCCCCAATCTATTTGGTGTCTTCTTTGTGGTATTGACTATTGCCGGGCTCGGTTACCTCGTGTTGCGTGGTGTCGAATTCATCAATGATACCCCTAGGCCAGCGGAAGTGGCTACTGAGGCAACCGCCACAATCGCAGTAGTTGCACCGACTGCCATGCCCGAAGAACCCACCGCAGTCCCAGAGCCTACTGCTGTACCTGCAGGGTCTGTGATGATGACGCCCACTGTGGCCATCACCACCACCCCAGAAGCACCCATTGTCCTTGAAATCAAGATTGATGCCGGTAAAAACCCCGGCTCGTGGTTGCATGTCAAAGTCGATAATAAATCTGTCTTCCAGCGCATCCTCAAGGCTGGTGAATCGTTGCGCTACACGGCGCAACGCCAGATTTGGATTCGCGCTGGCAATGCCTATGTGGTTGCCGTGGTTGTCAATGGTGTCGAGCAACGCTTGAGTACGACCCCGGGCGACGTGGTATCATTCTCGTGGCCACCACCATAAGCAGTTATGTGTAGGCTACGATTTGCGCAAAAAACGCGGGGGTCGACCCCCGCGTTGTTGTACACAAGGAGGAAACGATGGCAAGTGAAAGCAGTTTTGATGTCGTCTCCGAGTTTGATCGCCAAGAAATGGTCAATGCGGTTGACCAAACGCGTCGCGAAGTACAAACCCGCTACGATCTCAAGGATAGTGACACGGTCATTGACCTGGCTGACAAAGAAATCGTGATTACCACCGAATCAGAAATGCACCTGACGGCGATTCGCGATATTCTGCAGAGCAAGGCAATGCGTCGCAATTTATCGCTCAAAGTTTTTAAGTTGAATCCACCACAACAGGTATCAGGTGGGCGGATTAAACAGGTCATCACCTTGCAACAGGGCCTTTCGGATGAAATTGCCAAGAAAATCCAAAAGATAATCAAGGATCAATTTCCCAAAGCACAAGGTCGTATCCAAGGCGAGGCTGTACGTGTTGCCAGCAAGAGTCGTGACGAATTACAAGCCATCATCACAGTGCTCAAACAACGTGCCGATGATTTCACGGTACCACTTCAATTTACCAATTACCGTTAAGCAAAACTAGGAAGATGTAGTCGCAATGAAGGTACATGTAATTACCCTCGGTTGCCCCAAAAACGCAGTGGATAGCGAAGGCATGACGGGAATTCTCGAAACACAAGGACACGTGCTCGTCGGTGCTGCAGACCAAGCGGATGTGGTGATTGTCAACACATGTAGCTTTATTGCATCGGCACGCGATGAAACACTAAACGTACTCAATGAACTCGCAACACAGAAACATCCCGGGCAAAAACTCATTGCTGCAGGGTGTATGGCCGAAAGTCACGGTGACGTGGTGCGGTCAGTGCACGGCGTAGATGCTGTGCTCGGCACTCGCGAATGGATGAAAATCGGTGAAGTGGTGGGCACAGCTGCACCCAAACCAACCACTTCACCCACCTTGATGATAGATCTCGCACCGGTTGACCCCACTTCCGTTGATTTGACCGTCCCTGGCGAATATGCCGACTGGCGGACTGCCGCCATTAATCGCACCAAAGGCGGACCATCGGCGTACGTCAAAATTTCTGATGGGTGCAATTTGCGTTGTGCGTTTTGTACTATTCCTTCGTTCAAAGGAGACATGCGCTCCAAACGTCCAGAGGCGATTGTACGTGAAGTCAACCAACTCATGGCCAAAGGGGTCAAAGAAGTCATTTTGGTGGCGCAACATCTCACCGACTATGGACGTGATTTGGGCATGAAAGATGGCTTATCTGCACTCCTCGAGGAACTGTGTAGTGTGGTGCCAGTCGATCGCTGGATTCGCCTGATGTACGCCTATCCTCACGGGATAACGCCGCGCCTCATCGAAACAATGGCCGCCCATCCCCAGATTTGCAAGTACCTGGATATGCCGCTCCAACACGCGCATACCGCCACGTTGCGCCGCATGCGCCGCCCGCCAGATATTGAGCGTACCAAAGGCATCATCAATGATTTGCGTAGTGCAATGCCTGATATTGCGATCCGCTCAACCTTCATCGTGGGCTTCCCCGGTGAAACCCGCGAAGAGTTCGATGCGTTGCATGCGTTTCTCGCGGAAATGACCCTTGACCGCGTTGGTGTCTTTCAATATAGCGATGAACCAGGGACGCACGCGACTACGCTTGAGGGTAAAGTACCCCAAAAACAAATTGAGCGCCGTTGGCACAAAATCATGCAATTACAACAGGAAATCTCACACGCACGCAATCGGGTGTGGCGTGGGCGTACCATTGCGATGCTCGTTGAAGGCAGTGGGAGTGATGAAAGTGGCAAACCACTGGTGGTGGGGCGCTCGTTTCGTGATGCCCCCGAGGTCGATGGGCAGGTCTTTGCCTGGGGCAAGGCGGCCATTGGGAGCATCATCAACGTCAAAGTGACGACGACCACCGATTATGATCTGTGGGGGAACATCGTATAACACGCACGCCCCCACCATTCATATTGGTGGGGGCGTCACGCAGTGCTGAACTACGCGATGTGACTGTCTATCACTGTGCGCAAGCGCTTGAGTTCTTTGGGGTTGTTGCGTACCAAGAAGTCAATCATGTAGTCGACAGCAGTATCGCTGTAGTCGGTGAGTAATCCGTCAAGCACCTGCTGTACAACCATGGTAACAAAGTCTTCTTCGCTGAGCGCAGGATCGTAGATGTACGCTAAACCGTCCCGTTGACGATTGAGGACACCTTTGTCTGCGAGGCGACTCATGGTGGTCATGACCGTGGTATACGCGATTTCACGATTCTGTGACAGTGCTCGATGCACCTTCTTGACGGTGCTACACTTATCATGCCAGATGACTTGCATGATTTCGGTTTCAAGTGGCCCGAGTACTTTGACCAAGCCATCTTTGGCCGGACTAAAGCGGAACCGGAGGTTCGGCGCCATAATGGACTCCTCGATTAGGCAATAGCTTTACTACAGCAAGTGTACTACCATATGACGCAAACAACAATTCACTAGTATGACGAAGTAATTACAAGATGCTGATACGACCTGAATAATGTGAGGTTAATGCCATGGAATCAGATATTCGCACACTTATCCGCAACGAAATGCAAGCAATATTTCCTGCGCATCTTCCCCAAGTGGCACCGTTTTACCAGATGCAAGAGTACCACCTCGGGTGGCGAAATCAGACACTTGACCGTGAATATGCTGATCCAGGCAAACTATTGCGTCCGATTTTGACATTGCTAGCGAGTCAAATGTTTGGTGGCAGTATTACCCAAACGTTGCCACTAGCTGCGGGGATTCAACTCCTGCACGATTTTTCACTTATCCATGATGACATCCAAGACAACAGCGAATTGCGGCGTGGTCGTACCACACTGTGGACAATCTGGGGCATGCCGCACGGGATTAATGCGGGTGACGGCATGTTTGTGTTGGCACATCTCGCCGTGCAACGGTTGCACGATGTTGGGCTGCCCGCCGATCGTGTACTGCACATTTTGCGCCGCTTCGACCGCATCATCCTCTCGATTTGCGAAGGCCAGTACCTCGATATGAGTTTTGAAGGGAACCCGCGGATTGGCGAAGCAGACTACTTGGCAATGATTGAACGCAAAACGGCGTTGCTGGTGGCGGCATGCTGTGAGCTCGGTGCAACTGCCGCTGGTGCACGTCCACAAGATGCACAACACATGTATGATTTTGGTGTACACCTCGGCTTGTCGTTTCAAATGCAGGATGATATCCTCGGGATCTGGGGTGAGGCCAAAGAAACTGGTAAACCTGATGCTGCTGATCTGCTTCGGCGTAAACTCAGTTTGCCTGTCATTTATACGTTGGCACGTGAAGCCACAGATGGTGCGGTGCACCAGCTCTATCAACGCCCAGTCGGTGATGATGCCGGTGTGGCAGCTGCCATTGCATCCATGAATGCCCACGGTGCGCAACAGGCCGTAGCGACGTTGGCCCAAACCCATTACGAACGTGCATGTGCCGCACTCGCTGCCATTACTCCCACCAATACTGACAAACAACGAGAAATTAACGCCATTGCTGCCGGCTTGCTTGGCCGTCGGGTGTGAGGAGAGATAGTATGCGTATTGTGATGATTAGTGCGGAATATCCGCCAATGGCGGGCGGTGTGGGCGATTATACTCGGCGACTCAATGGCATGTTGACTCAACACGGCCATGAAGTTGCGGTAATCACAGGGCCGCAAGGGCAGGCCTACCGTGATGCTGCTCGCATCTATCCAGTGCGCATTCCCGTCTGGAACAACAGTGCGATTGCCACCATCCGGCAGACCATTGCTGCCCTCCAACCCGAAATCGTGCACATTCAATATCAAACGGGTGCGTATCAGATGAAAGTGGCCATCAACACGTTGCCACGTGCCCTGAAACGTGAACGACAGCGTGGATTGCGGGTGGTGACCACCGCCCATGATTTGCTCCCACCGTACCTCTTCCCCAAGGCTGGTCCGCTACGCACATGGTATACCAAACGTATCATCAAAGATGCAGATGGTGCAGTGATGACCAATGCTGGAGATTATCGCAGGGTCATGGACGAACCACGTGGTCCGTGGAATCCGCAAACCGTGTTTATTCCGATTGGTGCCAATGTCTCGCCGGCTCCTCCCGATGGCTATGATCGTGCCTTGTGGCGTAGTCGCTTTGATTTACAATCGGGTGACATGTTGCTGGCGTATTTTGGATTACTAACGCATACCAAAGGTATCGAAACCATCCTTGATGCGCTTGCTGCATTGCCAACCACCATGCGCTTGGTGCTGATTGGTGGTGCCGGTGAAAGCGTCGCAGATCAGACGTACGCTCATGGCATTCGTCAACGTATCGCCGAAGCCGGCCTGCAACACCGCGTCATTGTAACTGGGCATGCCGAACCAAATGATGTGTCTGCATATTTAATGGCTGCTGATGCCGTGTTGTTACCATTTAGTGATGGGTACTCATATCGTCGTGGGAGCCTGATTACCGCATTGGCACACGGTACACCGGTGATTACGACATATGCACCTGCAGATATCGTACAAGACCCGCTCCCAGAGCTGGTCGATGGCAAACATGCGTTGCTGATTGAACCAAATAACGTGACGCAACTCGTTGATGCAGTGTTGCGCCTCCAACGCGATCAAGAGTTGACCTACTGGATGGGACGTCACGCCAAAGTGCTCACTGACGTGTTTAGTTGGGAACGCATTGTGAATCAGCATCTCACGTTTTATGAGACTATGCGGTAGGTGCCACGACGATAGCCCAACCAATGTATGGTCGTTCGTAGTGCAGATAATCATCACGCTGTTCAGCCACACGCTGACAAAAATCTGCGTAATCGGGATCATCCATGTTGCTCGCTTGCCACTGTTGTGCTGCCCGCCATTGGCGGGAATAGTACATGTCAAACTCTTCAACGGATGCCGTGATGAGTTCGAGCGGCTCGTGCGGGCCGCGCACCTGGTCTACAAGCTCTGGCAACGAAGGCACCGTGCGCCAGCGTTCAATCGTTGGTACGTGTTCGTATCGGTAAATATCACCGACGGCAATGTACCCACCAGGTTTGACCACGCGGCGTAGGGTGGTCACACATGTGTGGAGATCACCGAGCGCGAATGAGGCGCCGATGCACACAGCTGCATCGTACTGCGCATCTGCAAGCGGTATATGTCGTGCATCAGACTCGATAATCGAAACTCGCTCAGCGACACCCGCCATGTGTGCACGGGCATGTGCAGCCGTACAAAACCATGGATTAATTTCTATACCCGTTCCACGGATGCCACAGCGTTCAGCCATGCGAGTGAGCAACCATCCCTTGCCACACCCGATGTCGAGTACATGGTGGTGGTTGGTGAGTTGCAGTACGTCAATCAGGCGATCCATTTTGTGCGGTGAGGTTGGGTTTTGTATGGTATGTGTTGCTTCCACAATCGAATAATAACGGCGAAAATCCATTCACGTGCTCCTTGGAATTACAGGGCACGGTATCGCATCAGGTGCTGGATGCGATGCCATTGCGTATCAACGAACTGCTGTGTGTCAGCCAATATGCCATCATTGGGAATCACCACATCTGCTGCTGCAATTTTTGTGGCTTGTGGAGATTGCGCATCGATGCGCATAATCGCATCGGCACGGCTCATGTTGCGCGTCTGCATCAGGCGCTCAATCTGAGTCTCACGACTACAGGTGACCACCCATACTTCATCACACACGGCCGGCCAGCCGTTTTCGATGAGCTTGATGGCATCAATCACCACGATGTGTGGCGTATGTGCATTCCCGTTTGGAATCTGTGTCAGCCAGTCGTGCACATGTTGGCGTACTGCCGGGTGTACAAGGGCTTCCAGACGTCGTAATTGTTGGGTGTCGTTAAAGACGATGTCTGCGAGCGCTTTGCGGTTGAGTTGCCCGTCAGGATGCAAAATCTGCGCACCAAATGCATCCACGATTGCGGCCAGCACGGGGTGTCCGGGCTGTTGCACTAGGCGTGTCACTGCGTCCGCATCAATCACAAAGGCACCAAGGGCCTGGAGTTGTGCCAGCACCGTGCTTTTGCCACACGCAATATTACCGGTCAGACCGATGACAAACTTAAAATTGTTCGACATACTCTTGTTTGATCAACCGATGCTCAGCAATACCCAGATGTGCGAGGATTTCACCGATCAACGCCGCTTTGTGCTCAGCATCACGCCGACTCCACGTGCGACTCTTGATTTCCAGAAAAGGACCAGCATTGGGCGTATTGGTCAACGTGTCAATGTTGATGGCAAAATCAGTCTGTTTGTATGAAATATGGCTGCGCTGGCGCTCTTTGGTAATGGTCACAATGTGTTGTGGTTGGAAATACTCGCGATAGAAGCGTTCACTGTGGTTGGCCTGTGCCGTATACCGAGCCCGACTAATCTGGATGGCGGCACTGTGCTCAACCCGCGAAGCTTTTTCGGTCAATGTGAGCGTGTAGTAGGGGGAATTCATGTCACTATCGGTATGTCGCACATCCTCACGGAAGCGGAGCCGCCCGTATGATACATCTTCCCAGAGAAAGTACGTATCGTATTGGGTGCGCCGATTGCCACGTAGGTAGGTAAAGGGTGGCTGATGAAGCGCTGCCATGACTGCAGCTACTTGGGTGGCAGTGAGTTGGGCCTTGACCTGTACTTCAAAAATTTCCGTGGCAGCAACAGTACCAATGGCGAGCACTTTGTCAATCAGGTGCTCCTCGCGGTTGGCCAAAAACGTATCAATGTCGTGGGCAATAGCACGTGCGTCACGCGTGATGGCTGCTTCGTCGAGGGTGAGCAACGCGTTGTTGCGCATCAAGAGCCTGCCTGCCACCAGCACATCGCGCACATCGCTGGCACGGCTCGTGTAGACAAGATGATTGTAGATGGATTCATTGGCATAGGTGTAGTGTGGGGTGGCATGAAGCCCAGTGAGGTTTACCACCACGATATCGGCCTGCTTGCCGGCCTCGAGTGAGCCGATGCGATCATCCTGGTGGATGGCACGAGCACCAGACGAAGTGGCCAGGGCAAACGCTTGTTTGGCTGGCATGGCCGTCGGGTCACCACTCAGTCCTTTGGGCAGCAACGCGGCCAAGTGTATTTCATTGAACATGTCTTGGTCGTCGTTGGATGCTGGTCCATCGGTGCCCAGTCCAGTGCGGACACCCGCAGCCAAAAATTGCACGTAGGGTGCTACGCCACTCGCAAGTTTGAGGTTGGAAGTAGGGCATGGTGCTACCCCCACACCGCGTTGTGCCAGCAGCTTGATATCGTCGCTGGTGGCATGCACACAGTGGGCGGCAATACACGGTACATCAAACGCACCAACCCGATTGGCATAGCCAATCGGAGTATCCTGACGTTGATCACGTGATTCCACGACTTCACGTGCTGTTTCAGACAAATGGGTGACCAACGGCACCCCGTAGGTGCGACACAACTCAACGGCTTGCTGATAGATTTCATCGGTGCAGGTGTATGGCGCATGTGGGGCAATCGTCGGCGTGATGCGTGGGTGGGTATGCCACGCTGCAATGAATGCGCGGGCCCGTTCGAGACCCTCATCAAACGAGGCTGCATCAGGTGAGGGCAAGCGCATCACTGATTGACCACAGACAGCACGCATGCCAGCATCGTCGCAGGCACGAGCTACTTCTTCTTCGAAAAAGTACATGTCAACAAACGTGGTAGTGCCACTACGAATCATTTCAGCACACGACAACAACGTGCCGGTACGGACAAATGCAGGATTGACAAACTTTCCCTCGACGGGAAACATATAGCCAAACAACCATACATCGAGTTGCAAGTCGGCAGCCACACCCCGCAACAGACTCATGGGGACATGCGCATGGGCGTTGATGAGTCCGGGAATCACAGCACAGCCACGGCAATCAATGTGCTGTGTGGCCACGAATTGAGATTGTAGCGCAGTGGTCGTACCCACCGCCACAATCTGATCCGCATGAACAGCCACGGCACCATCATTCACGATGGTGCCGTGAGCGTCCATTGTGACCACGGTTGCATGGCAAAGTAGCAAATCAATCTGGCGCATCGATTCCATCCTTATTGTGTATGTACAGCCGGAGGTGCCACCCAGCGCATATTGCACTGTGCACAGAAATATTCGGCATCATATGCGGTTTTTTGTCGATGCCATTTGCTAAATAGTGATTTGTAATGCGTGTCCATCCGTGCTTGGCGCCATACAAACAACGAAAACAATGCAACCATCACGACAATGAATGTGGCAATCCCCGTAAATACTCCCGTTTCACCGAGGCGCATGCCCTGCGCAGGAAAGTTGGTGCCGTTGGTGAGTTCAGCAACCCCACCGACAATCACACTCACAAACGAGGCTATGGCAAAACTCAAGGCCAATGTGGCGCACCCGAGTCCTCCTGTCGTGCGGCGCACCGGGGGCAGCGGGGCGGCCAGCGTGGCACGCACCGCATCGCTCAGCTGTGGGTCGTGCGCTGCCGTCGCCACAGCGACACCTGGTTGCTGACATTGTGGGCAGGAAATAGTCATTTCACACCTCCCATTGCGCTGCACGTTTGGTCGCAGCAGCTTCGATTTCACGTTTGCGCGCCTCAAAACCAGTACGCCCGAGCAGCGCATAGGTAGCGATTTTGCCCGCCTCAACGCCTGGCTGGTCAAAGGTATTGATGTTGAGGAGTGCACCAGCAATTGCAGTTTGCATTTCAAACAACATCAACAACTGCCCAAGTGTAAATGCGTTAATTGCGGGGAGATGGTGGGTCATGTTGGGACGTCCAGCATCACTCAACGCAATGGCCGTGGCTTGTTGTTCGGCACGAATGAGCGCATTAAACGTATGATCGCCTAGGTATGCTACGCCTTCGAGGTGTGGGTACGCAGGCGGGATGGGCAGGGTGGTCGTATATTCGTCTACTGCAATAAAATTGACCAGCTTGTCGTATGGTCCTTCGACATAGAGCTGTACCTGCGAGTGCTGGTCAGTAGCACCCAGTGCTTTGATCGGTGTGGTGCCCACGTGCACAACCTCACCGTCCAGATTGACGCGTTTGCCGAGGCTTTCTGCCCACAACTGGGCAAACCAATCCGCAATATGGCGTAACCGATGCGCATACGGCATCATCACCACCATGTTTTGTCCTTGTTCGGCACAGAGCAGATTGATAATGGCTGCAAGTGCTGCGGGATTTTGCATCACATTGCGATTACTCGCAAGCTCGTAGCCGTAGGCAGCCCCCGCCAACAAGGCGCGGATATCGATGCCTGTGACTGCCGCAGAAAGCAAGCCAACGGTGGTGAGTACCGAAAAACGTCCACCCACATTTGGGGGCAAGTCGAGCATCGCCCAGCCCTCTTGGGTGCCGATTTGGCGCAAGAAGCCGCCGGTAGGGTCTGTGGTCAATATGATGTGTTGTGCCAAAGCCGCATCACCGAGTGTCTTGCTCAAGTGGGCACGAACCGACAAAAAGGAAGCCATCGTTTCTGCAGTAGTACCACTTTTGCTGATGACGTTGTATACCGTGCTAGCAGGATCAAGTGTTTCGAGCAATCCAGCATTGAGGTCGGGATCCGAGTTGTCAATCACAAACAGCCGTGGCGCAAGCCGCTTGTTGCGCGGTAAATCATTGTAAAATGGATGATTCAGTGCAGAATGTACTGCAATGTTGCCTAGTGCTGAGCCACCAATCCCCAACACTACAAAGTTTTCCACGTGGCGTACTCGCTCTGCGTGAGCCAGAATAGCACTGATGTCTTGGCTTGGTAAACTGGGCCATCCCAACGTGGTGCGCTGGGTGTCAATAGTATCGATTGCTGCAGTCGCACGTGGCACATAGTGCGCAATGTGGTCTGCATCAATGCCATGCGGCCCGACCAGCGCACGCAGTGTGTTGTTGACATCGAGGCGAATGCGCATCTTTGCCCGCCAAGCCGGATTGTGATAATCCATGGTTCCTTCCTTATGTGTTGCGTGTTGACGTGGATGCGGTAGTCAACACTGTGTATGTGGCAGCATCAATGTATTGGCCACCCGTAATATGTCGTGCGACTTCGCGGCGGGCGGTATCAAAGGTGATTTCTGCATGGATGGGACGAAAGCATTTGGCGTCTACAATATCTTTGCGCCACACATAGCCAATTTCTCGTTCACGGTCATCGAACTCCACAGCTGCATCATTGTAGATGTCTACCCTGACCCGCACCGGCGTGCGGCAGCGTTCACACTGCACGTAGACGTACAGGTACCGACTATCATCACGCGTTGATGTGCCACCAAACAACCATTTCCACCACGTCATATCTGGTTCCTCAACCGAAATATTCTGCAAAGTATAGCACAACTTCTTCAACATCCAATGATGATTCGATGAAAAGTTAGCACGCAGGATGTGTGTCTACGCTGATAATACGCCCTTCAGCGGCACGAAAGAGGCGATCACGTATGGCCGCTGCAACCCCCCCACCCGTGGGTTCGCTGGTGACCATGTACGCCACATCTGCGGTGTCGAGCGCCCGTAGTGCAGCAAATAACCGCGTGGCGACCACATGCGCCTGTTGGTGTGACCCCAGGCTTTGATACGGGATATGGTGCCGGATTGCCACGGGGACATCTTCGTCGTAGCAGAGCCAAGCAGTCTGTGGGTGGCTACCCGCATAGGCACAAATAGCGTCTTGGATGTGTTGCTGTGACCCACGAAAAATCGTCAACGGCACCTGCGGAGCGTAGTGTTTGAGCAACATGCCTGGTGCAGGTGCCGCCTGCCCGGCTGCGACGCTGCGGGTTACAATTTCGATATCCCCGAGTACGGTGCTCAGCTGTTCGGCCGGTATGCCACCATGCCGCAAAATCCGTGCTGGTGTGGTGGTGATATCTACGATTGTCGACTCGACACCGATATGGCTCTCTCCTGCATCGAGCACCGCATCGATGCGCCCAGCAAGATCTTGCAACACGTGCGCAGCACATGTGGGGCTCGGGCGTGAAAAAAGGTTGGCCGAGGGGGCAACCAGTGGTCGCTCACACGCGCGAATCAAGGCGAGTGCGACTGGGTGATTGGGCATACGCACTGCCACTGTGGCAAAGCCAGCCGTGATGGATTGACTGAGGGCGGCGTGTTTGGGCACAAGGATGGTCAATGGGCCTGGCCAGAACGTTTCACTCAACAGCGCAAACGCAGCAGGCAGTGAGTCTGCCACCGCAGCGAGTTGTGTCATATCAGCAATATGTACAATCAATGGATCACTGGTGGGGCGTCCTTTGGCAGCAAAGATGGCGGCCACCGCCTGAGGATTGGTTGCATCACCAGCCAGTCCGTATACCGTTTCAGTTGGCATCGCAACCAATCCACCACGTCGAATAATCGCAGCTGCGTGTGCAATGGCTGTCGGGTCAGGGGTAAGCGCTGAAACCGTGATACGCTGTGTATTCATGCAAGCTGTCTATAGGAGCCACGGGCGTATACCAGCGGTGGCGTGTCGATGGTATGTGCGGTGACGATTTCGCCAACCACGATGGCGTGATCGCCACCTGGGTGGATGGCAGCCAACCGACATTCGATGGTGGCACATGCCCCCGTAATGAGTGGGAGACCGAGGCTACCAGCATGCCACGCCACTCCCGCAAATTTGTCGAGCTGGCGACTCGCAAATTGTTGCGAGATGGGTGCCTGATCTGCAGCCAAAATGCTGACGCCGAACTGTTTTGATTCAACGATGGCCAGGTAGGTGGGGAGTGTACTCGTGATACAGACCAACAACAGCTGTGGCTGCAACGATAACGAGGTAAATGAACTCACCGTCATGCCATAGCGCACACCGGCATGCTCAGTGGTCACCACGGTGACACCACTGACAAAACTCCCCATGGTTTGACGAAATGCTGCATCATCCAACGCCATGCCACCCTCTTCTCACCACAAAATAGATATCAACACGATTCATTATAACTAATCCTACCCATCGTGGCTGAACCGCACCGGCATTTGCGGATTTGAATTGAGTTGTACATACTTGAGGCCACATGTATGTCATGCAATGTGTTCATTTGAATTGGGTATAATCATGCAATACATGGACGGTTGCCGAGTAATCGTGTGATTCATGCATGTACAACGCACTATCGAGCAGTGATACACTAGAGCGAGATGTGTATTTGATGGAGTACCCACATGGCTGAAATTCTTGCTACACTCACGTCGAGTGTCCCCAAGATACTATTGGTGGTTGGTATCATTCTTGCCGCTGTCGTGTTGGCACGACGCATGCGCGAAGTCGTGTTGACCGGGATTGGTCATCTGGGCATGCCCGAAATGGTTGGTCGCGCCGCTGGTAGTATCGTCTATGCGGTGGTAATCATCATTGGTATTGCCATTGCGCTCGCCCAAGTAGGGTGGGGTACCGCTGCAACGAGTTTTATCGCTGGGTTGGGTATTACGGGCGCAGTGGTTGGTCTGGCGCTCCATGATGTGATTCGTAGCTATAGCGCTGGGTTGCTCTTGCTCTATTACCGCCCATTTGGGATTGGTGATGATGTGCAAATCGCCGGTATTCGTGGTGAGGTGATGGCGCAACGGCTCCACGTGACCATCGTCCGTCGTAGTGATGGCGCCCTCGTAGAAGTGCCGAGTAGTGCGATTACCGGGCATCCAGTGGTCAACTATAGTCGGGCTGGCTTGCGCCGTATCACCGTCCAGCTTACCCTCGAACGCAACATCAATCTCGAAAGCATGACGCAAGAGCTCTGTGATGTGGTCCGGCGTGCCACTGGAGTCGCCGTCGAGCCACAGCCAACAGTCATCGTTACCGGCATGGACCATGACGCCGTCGTCATTGATGTGGTCGTCTGGGCTACCGCCGCAGATGACGACAGTGGGCTTGCACGCACCAGCGTTATCGCTACCGTTGACCGCTTTTTGGCACAATCTCAACCAACGAAACGCCCAAAAAGCACCATCCGCTAATGCGGATGGTGCCAGTCATACTGGGCCAATCGCCGAGTGATTATTCGTCGCGCGACAAATAAAACGTCATGCTGTGTAAAATTGCAATTGGGTCAATATAACGTACCCAGACACCGTCGGGTACTTGAATTACTGTTGGCGCATAGCTGAGTATGGCCCGCACATTGGCTTTGATGAGCACGTTGGCAACCTGTTGTGCGCGATCTGCGGGAACCGCAATAATTGCCATTTGAATGTTGCGTTGCAGTAAGACCGTGCTAATTTCATCGCTATGTGTAATGGTGATGCCACCGACCGACTTGCCAACTTTTTGTGGGTTTGCATCAAAGACCGCAGCAATATGGATGCCTTGCTCGCGGAATCCCTCGTAGCGAATCAATGCCTCACCAAGTTGACCGGCACCAATCAGTGCGACTGCCCACGCACGATCAATTCCAAGGATGTGCTCGATTTGGTTGAGCAAACGCTCGACATCGTAGCCGATTCCCTGTTTGCCAAACTCACCAAAATACGACAAATCTTTACGAATTTGTGCGGCCGTCACATTGATGCGTTCACCAAGTTCTTGGGAGGAAACTGAGAGGATACCGTCACGTAAGAGATAGCGGAGGCTGCGGGCGTACAGGGGTAAGCGGCGTACAACTACGTCGGGTGGTGTGATGGTACGATTCACCAATACCCTCCTGATTGTGCACATGGTATGTCAATACTATGTGCAATATTACACAATGTGAGCATAGCATTATTTGAATAAACATGCAAGCGTAACGCAATTTTCAGGTATGCCGTGGTATAATCCCGTAGGTGTAACCCGTTTCGCTGTCATAGGAATATCGACGCCAATAGGTGCGATTCCCAACCTGTGACCGAGAAAGGTCAAGGATGCGCAAGAAACCAGCAATTGCAGCATTGCATTCAATGCGAGGTGGCCGTGCAGCGCCACCAGTTCCCGTGCAAGCACGTCTCTCGGCCAACGAAAATCCACTCGGTGTATCGCCCCAAGCGTTGAGTGCGGTACGCGACGCCCTTACCAGCATGCACCGCTATGCGGATCCGAGCACCATGCAGCTCCGTGTTGCAATTGCACAGCATCTGAATGTAACACCTGATATGGTGTTGTGTGCCAACGGATCCGATGAGCTGATTTTGTTGACGGCACTCGCCTACATGAATCCCGGCGATGAAATCATTATGGCCAATGGCACATTTATCAGCTACTACAACCGCACACAGATGATGGGTGCAGTACAAAAGCGCATCCCACTCGTTAATGGTGTCCATGATCTCAATGCCATGGCCGCTGCCATCACGCCTGCCACCACCATGATATTGATCTGTAATCCCAATAATCCGACGGGCACCACCAATAGTGCTACAGAGATGCAACAGTTCCTTGCCCGTGTACCTGATGATGTGTTGGTGGTGGTTGACGAAGCATATGTAGAATATGTCACCCGTGCTGATTTCCCCGATATGATTGGTGAAATTCGCGCTGGGCGCAAAAATATGCTCGTCTTGCGTACCTTTGCCAAGATATATGGGTTGGCGGGATTACGCCTCGGGTATGCCATCGGTGACCCTGATATGCTTGATTACATCAACCGGACGCGCCCAGTGTTTGATGTGAATTGTTTGGCGATGGTAGCCGGGATTGCTGCTCTCGGCGATAGTGCGCATGTGGCTGCGAGTCGTGCGCAAGTGGCCGAGGCGCGTGCCTTTTTTATGCGAGAATTGTCGGCTATGGGGTTGCAGCCGTTTGCCAGTGAAACCAATTTTGTGGCTGTGCCGGTGGGTGGCGAGGGGAGTGATGCGCAGGTGGCACAGGCACTCGCAGCCCGTGGTGTGGCGATTAATCCACTCGGTGGCTGGGGCCTGCCTGGGGTGATTCGGATTTCGTTTGGTACACCGACCGAAAACACGCTGTGTATCAATGCCCTGCGTGAGGTGATGGCGTCACGCTAGATGGATTGTTGTAAGGTACGAGGAGCTATGAAAATCATTGTTGTGGGGACAGGGTTTGTGGGGCTGTGTCATGCTGCCGTGTGTTCTGAATATGGGCACGAAGTCTATGCATATGACATTAATCCGGTGCGTATTGCTGCGTATCAAACCGGCAAAACCGCAGAAATTGAGCGCTTTATCAATGAACCAGGTCTACCTGCAGTCATTGCAGAAAACCTCAATCGCTACCTCTTTTTTACCACTGATGTGACTACGCACATCGAAGGAACGGATGCCATATTTTTGTGCTTACCGACACCACCCAACCCGGATGGTTCTTCAGATTTGAGCTACTATTTCACGGCAGTTGAGTATTTAGCCGAGTTATTGGCAAAACGCACCGATCAGCGCCGTGTCGTCGTCATCAACAAGAGTACTGTGCCAATCGGAACAGCACGGGCGCTCGAAGGAGTGCTCAACAAGCACAATGTGCCCAACGTGGGTGTTGCATCCAATCCTGAATTTTTGCCGGAGGGTGATGCCGTCGAAAAATCGCGGCGTCCAGACCGTGTAGTGGTTGGTGCGGATAGTGATGCCGACTTCCGTATTTTGCGGCGGATTTATTCGCAATTTGTTAATCACGTACGTATTCGCTACATTGAGACAACGCCAGAAACAGCTGAAGCTATCAAATATGTAGCAAACACGTTGTTGTTGACGTATGTATCGTTTTGGAATGGGGTGGGTGCCCGCTTGGGGGAAACATTCCCCAATGTACGCATGGAAGACCTCAAACGGGGTGTGACTGCTGACGGTCGCATTAGCACGTGGGGCTCATACGTGGGTATTGGTGCTGGTGGCTCGTGCTTTGGCAAGGATGTGCAATCACTCATCTACCAGTTGTCGTCGCGGCACCAAGATGCACGCATGCTCCAGTCCGTTTACGACATCAACGAATATCAAAAGGTCTACCTGCTGGATCGCGCCGAAAGCGAAGCCGAATTTTCGTTTGCCAACAAAACTGTCGCCGTACTGGGGGTCGCCTTCAAGCAGCGTACCAACGATATCCGTGATTCATCGGCGCTGAAAGTTATCGAAGGATTGCTCGGGCGTGGCGTGGCTGCCATTCATCTGTATGATCCGATGGCTGCCACTGAGGCACGCCACTACTACGATGTGGCCAAGAATCCACTGTTTGCGAAAATCAGTTACCACGACTCGGTGAAGCATGCCTTGAGTGGCACAGATGCACTCTTTATTGCCACTGACTGGGAAGAATTCCGCGGGTTGTCACGTACCATCGAGCAATCCACGCACAAACCATATCTGGTCATAGATGGCCGGCGCATGATTCCCGATTATGCGGAGCTGACTGATTTGGGGTACCGATATTTGGCCGTTGGTTCGCCGTTTATCGGCTAATACACGGCTCGCAACAGCGTCAATGGAACCGGCGGCTCACCACAGTGAGCCGCCGGTTGGTATTATGTGGCATTGCGCAAGGCGGTGAGCATTAGATCGAGCGGTGGTGTGAGTCCCGTCCAATGGTGGAAGGCGACACTTGCTTGGCGTGCAAGCATCCCCATGCCATCGTACCCACGGGCACCCTGGGCATGTGCATCAGCAAGGAGCTTGGTCGGGCGGTAGACCATGTCGTAGACGCACATAGAATCACGAATAAAGTGTGCGGGTAGCGGCGTTTCATCCCCATGCCAGCCGAGCGACGTCGCATTGACGATGAGTTGTGCATCGCCGATCACATCTGCCACATCGTCCGCATCAGGAGCCGCATACGTCATGATGGGGTCAAAGTCGAGTGTTGCCAGTACATCGGCTAACAATTCTTCGGCACGAGCAACTGTACGATTGATGATGGTAATTCGCCCTGCTCCCGCATGTGCCAGGGCAAATGCAGCTGCACGTGCTGCTCCACTCGCACCAAGAATCACCGTTTCAAGCCCCATAGGATCAAGCCCACAGACATGGGTGACTTCTTGCAGAAAGGCAGGTGCATCGGTGTTGGTGCCACGCAAGCGCCCATCAGGCAGGCGGATAATAGTGTTTGCCGCACCGATTGCATCAGCCAGTGCATCGACTTCGTCGAGCAGGGGCAAAATGGCGATTTTGTGTGGCAAAGTCACATTAGCACCGTACATGTGTGGTGCCCGTAGCGATTCGATGCGTGTAGCTAGGTCAGCTAGTGGTGTATGCCAGCGTTCGTAGTGGGCATTGAGCCCAAAGTACGCAAATGCCGCATTATGCATGGCAGGTGATTTGCTATGTGCCACTGGATCACCAATCACACCAGCAATGCGCATGGGCGTTTCTATTGACATTGAGGACTCCGTTTATTGGCCACAGGTGAGATACTGTTGCTCAAACTCCAAGAATTCAGCATAACTTGCCGCAAAGTTGTGTTTGCCGGGCTCACCACAAGCGGCCACAAAGTACATGTAGTTGGCCGTTGCATCGGGGCGGGCAGCCGCCCGCAGGGCATTCAAGCCAGGAGCACTGATGGGTCCTGGTGGCAGACCCGTCAATACGCGTGTATTGTATGGGCCTGGGGCCGTATTAATCTGCTCAATAGTCAGGTTGTCAAGCTTGGGCCACCAATCCGCAGACGTGCCGAGAATGTATTGTACGGTGGGGTCTGATTGTAGTTTGCCGCCACCCGTCTCACCAGCATTTTCCGGTTTGAGGCGATTCCAAAAAACCGCAGAAATCAAAGCCATTTCATCTTGGCGTGTGGCTTCGCGTTGAATAATTGAGGCCATGGTCACAATCTGGTGCACCGACACATCAGCGACTTGGACTTCGCGTTCGATGGTGGCGTATTGCTCACTGAAATGACCCAAAAGCACACTCACGACATCGGTAATCGTTGCGGTTTCGTTGAAGCGATATGTATCAGGAAACAGGTACCCTTCGAGGCTTGCACCTGATGGAATACTGCTCAAATACACATTTCCTTCGCGGAAGCGGTCAGCATTGCGAAAGGCTGCGAGTGCGATTTCTTCGTCAATCGCCAAAATTCCCGCATTCCCCACCACAGATGCGATTTGCTCGATGCGCATTCCTTCGATGATGGTAATCTGCACCTCTTTGACACGACTCTGTTGCAAGGCCACCATGATTTCATTCATGGTCATGTTTTGTCGGAGCAAAAAGTTGCCCGCTTGTAATTTACTATCGAGTTCTTGCAAGCGTGCAAGCACCACAAACAAGAGTGGTTGGCGAATCAGCTTTTGGTCGGCGAGGCGCGTCGCAATCGAGTTTGTGGTTTCGCCTGGTTCAACCACAAACTCAATCGGGGTGTCGTCAGTGCCACCAGTACGGCGAATTTCAGCAGACAACAACATGACCACGGCAGTCGCAACCACCGCGAGTATTGCTAACAACAAAAAGAGTGCACGAAAGAAACGCACCACAGCGAGCCCTTTCAGTACAAATTACGGTGTTGGTGTGGGTGGCAGCAACGGATCAACGGTTGCGGTCACCTCTGGTACTGGCGCACTTTCAGCGGTGGCAGTCGCTTCTTCGACCACTGGCTCTGGAGTTGCTGTCATCGCCGGTACGCGGGTCGGCAACTGGATGTCTTCAATGGGAAGTGCTGCCGTTGGGGGGGAAACCAAAGACTGGTTAATCCAACCGATTCCGTCCACCGACCCAATCGAAGATTGTGCAGAACGGTTTGCGCCGAGTTGGACTTTGAACCATGTGCGGTCAGGTGTGGTTGCGAGGTAAACGACCTCATCATCTGCGACCACTTGGCCAATCACGTTGTTCCCGATGGCAGGCTCTGCACGCACATTCCCCGGGTTGATGATCGTGCCACGTATCAGCTCAGTGAGCGCCTGTGTTGGTAGCACAGTTGGTGTTTCAGTGGTGGCTACATCGCTGGTGTCACCCGGTAAAATGGCTGCTTCGTCTGCGGTGACTGTGGCCGTGGGTTGTACACCGATAGCACTGACTTCACCACGCACACGCTCAAAGACATTCCATGCGAGGACCAGCGCCAACAACAGTACGACCGTGGAAATGACTGTTTTGAGGATTTCCATTGCTTTGACGAGGAGGTTGTGTCCTTGCATTTGGTCGATAGCACTTTGTGCCACCCCTGCAATTGATTCACCCCAGGTTGTTTTGCTCCGGTCGTCGCGTGCAATGCGGCGCAGTGCAAACAATGCCCGTGTATTACCGACCACTGACAGTGAACGAATCACACTCCAGCGCACATTGCTATTGGGATGACTCAATGCGTCAATCAGTGGTTGTGATGCTCTGCGATCGCCGATTTCACCGAGAATTTCAGCAGCACGATATGAAATCAACCAAGGACTTTCTGGCGATAGTGCATGGGTCAATGCGGGGAGCGCTGCGGGACCCATGGCTACGAGCTCCTCGGCCGCATGGATGTGTGCCGGATTATCAGGATCACCGAGTGATTGCACCAAGACGACACAGCGGTCATACAATACGCCCGATGTTGCGATGGGGGCAGTCTGTCCTAGACCGTTGGAGACCGTCGTTGTGACCCGCTGCAGGAGTTTGTCGAGATATGTGTTGGCCGACGCACGTGCAGTCGTCGTATTGCCGCGACCTTTGACGATATCACGTGGTCGTACACGCAACGGTGCTGATTGCCCAGTGTCTGATGTAGAACCATCAGAACTCCCACGTCGCTGATTTTGCGGGCGCGTATCTTGATCCATGCTATCAACTCTATCCTAACAATAAGTTACAGGACGACATAGCGCTACCAAGTAATGACAAGGTGCCTATCTGCCATTGTAGCATCATCATTTGGCGACCGTCAACATTTAGCGACCGTCAACGTAAGCGGATAGATTGACGAGTCGAGTAGCGGTCGTTGTAAATACCCATTTAACCCATACAGATGCCGTATACATTCGATGTTGTTTGAACCTGTTGTTTTCCTGATAAAAAACAAACATATGCGATACTAGGTACTACAGCGTCATGCTCGTGTGTACCACCGTCATTTGTGGTATCACCACCATGCGAGCATGTGAGAAAGGAATACGCGCATGGCTGGTTTTCTCGACGATGTGGATCTTTCACCGAATCGCATCGACTACGCCCGGCACCAGTATCCAGATGCCATCGATCTCACGAGTAGCAATCCGACCACCAACGGTCTCATCTTTCCTGCGGATGTGTTGGCTATGGCTGCTGCCCCGTATTGGGCGCAACGGTGCTACCAGCCGCACCCACGTGGGAGTGCGTATGCCCGCCAGGCTGTTGCAGAATACTACGCAGGACGTAGTCCTGCCTTGCATTTGGATGCCGAACACGACATCGTTATCACAGCGAGTACGAGTGAATCCTATGCGTTGCTCTTTGCACTCTTGACTGACCCTGGTGATAACGTGCTTGTCCCCGATATTTCGTATCCACTCTTTGATTATCTGGCAGCGCTGTATCGAATCGAGTTGCGTACATACCCACTCGATGTGCACCGTGGCTGGCGTATCGACCAATGGCAACTCGGGCGTGCCTGTGATGAGCGTACACGCGCTGTCCTGATTGTGTCACCGCACAATCCGACAGGCATGGTTGTACGCCACGCATTGCCCATACTTGCCGTGTTGCAGTTGCCGGTGATTTGTGATGAGGTCTTTGCTGAGATGCCTTATACGGTGGCTCATGTGCCACCACTCGCTGCACTCATGCCCACCGTGCCCATATTTACCCTCAACGGGCTTTCCAAAATGTGTGCACTCCCGGATCTCAAGTTGGGCTGGATTACCATGTCACTCCCCGCCCGTGAGCGGTATTCCACCCGTCTCGAAATACTCAACGACACCTTTCTCGGTGCCAACATGTTGGTACAAACGATGCTCCCACGTATCTTGCAAGAGGGTGTGTCGTTTATGGCATACCAACGCCAGCATCTGCAGCAGCAGGTGGCAACGGTACTCGAGGCGTTGGCACTACTGTCGTGTGTACGTGTGCGTCCCCCCGATGCAGGCTATTATGTGATGGTACAAGTGGATTGTGATCTACCAGAGGAAACCCTGGTGCTCGCATTACTCGACCGTGGTGTATTTGTCCATCCTGGCTTCTTTTTTGGCACTAGTCACGGTTGTACAATCGTGATTTCGGCGTTGGTTGCACAGCCACAGCTGGGTATTGGTCTGCAACGATTGGTCACTGCGCTACGTCAGATATGTGGCGATACATCAATGCCGTAGCACACCACCATCCGCCGTACCTGGTTGTACGGTGCGTCGTATGGTGGTGATGATGATACGTTGGGAAACATATGAAAGGAATATACCCATGAAACCACCGCAGGTTACCGCCGACGAGCAATTACTCTTAGCACCCCACGAAAGCACCCCATTTAACCGCACCGATACGTGGCGCGTATTGCGTATCATGAGCGAATTCGTGGATGGTTTCGATGAGTTGGCTGGGCTTGGCCCAGCCGTCACGTTGTTTGGTTCGGCGCGGCTCACTCCCGACCACGCATACTATCAGGCTGCCGTTGAGACGGCACGACTCATCGGTGAAGCCGGCTTTGCGGTGATGACGGGCGGTGGCCCAGGCATCATGGAAGCCGGCAACCAAGGGGGAACAATGGCTGGTGTTGCCTCGGTTGGTCTCAACATCGAGCTCCCATTTGAGCAACACGTCAACCCGTATACGACGCAATCACTCGAGTTCCGCTACTTTTTTGTGCGTAAAACGATGCTCATCAAATATGCGACCGCCTTTGTCTTCTTTCCAGGTGGGTTTGGCACGCTTGATGAACTGTTCGAAGCGATTACGCTGGTGCAGACGGGCAAGGTGCACAATTTCCCGGTTATTTTGTATGGGAGCGCATATTGGAACGGGCTTATTACCTGGTTGCGCCATCATGCTTGCGCCCAAGGCATGCTGACCGATGCCGAACTTGCCTTGATGCAAGTGGTTGATACACCGGCTGCAGTACGTGACATCATTGTGAGTGCATCTGCTGATTTTGCGGCCCGTGAACGAGCCGCCTATGCCGAGGTGGTACGCAGCCACCAACGCCGCATCCCTTAATCAGGTCGTTGTTCGTCGTTGGCAACTGCATCAAACAAGTCTTGTTGCCATCGTTCAAGCCATGCGAGTGCTGATTCGAGTCGCGTGGGTGGCATTGCACGCAGCGAGTGAATCTGAAAGACGCGCACCAATCCCACAAAAATGCCGAGATAGTCGTTGCGTTTGCTGAGTGTGGCCGATGTGAGTGCAGTTTGACGGGTCATTTTGACCATCGCTGTGGCACCAGCATCACTCAGTGTGGCAGTTATGGGCGCATCGGCCTGTGCGACTTGCGCGTCGAGCTCACGTTCACCGAGGAGCTGGTGTCGCGCCACGGCAGCTGTTTCGTGCGCCTGGATGTAGGCCTGTTCGATTGCTGATAGTTGATAGCGTGCGCCCACATAGACGTCGGCAGTCGAGGCGCCATTTGGCTTGAATTGCTGCCACAACACGGATGCAACTTCGTGTTGCCATTGCGCAAGGACGCTGTGTGGTGGGCTGGGCAGTGTGCTCAACCACAACGGCATCAGGTCGGCACGTAAACACAATGCGGGCAGACGCTGACCGAGGGCATCGTGAATCCACAGCGGTTTGAGACCTGCTGCGAGCACGGGATGCTTGCGCAAGGCACGTTCGTATGTGCGTGGGTTGAGATCGAGTTGGAGCAGTACGTGGCGAATTGGCATATACTGCTGATTCGGGTCAAGACCCAGTAACGTGAGAATATCTGCACTCGCATACAATGGGGGGGAGTGTGCATCCATGGTGTTGACCTTCTTCTACCTAATGCGTATAGTGTACGCTATTTCAGAGTAACTATTTAACTCACCGCGAGAGGAGAAACAATGGCGCGTGTTGCATATTTCGACTGTTTTTCGGGGATTAGTGGTGACATGACCCTCGGCGCATTGTGTGATGTTGGTCTTGATATCGACGCCCTGCGGGCTATGTTGGCCACACTCGATATCCCGGGGTGGTCAATCAACGGCCAAGCCGAAGTGCGTGGGTGGTTGGCAGGGACTCGCATGCATGTCGATGCCCCTGAACAATCCGTGCACCGCCATCTCCACGATGTCACACAGATGATCACTGCGGCCCCATTGCCCGCACAAGTCAAGACGCAGTCGTTGGCGATTTTTCAGGCACTCGCCGATGCCGAAGCTCGCGTGCACGGAGTGTCTGCCAATGAGGTCCATTTCCACGAAGTGGGTGCGCTTGATGCCATCGTCGACATTGTCGGTGTGACTGCTGGATTGTATTTGCTCAACATTGCACAGGTTTATGCTTCGCCGCTGCCACTCGGGCAGGGGTGGGTGCGGGCAGCGCATGGCGAACTCCCCGTTCCTGCACCAGCCACCCTCAACATTCTTAGCGCCGTACAGGCGCCGATTGTTCCCGATGCGGCCACATTTGAGTTGGTGACACCCACTGGTGCTGCCATTGTGGCCACACTGGCACAGTTCAAACGCCCCGCCATGCAGCTCGAACGCATCGGGTATGGGTTCGGCAAAAAAATCACCGAACGCCCCAATGCTCTGCGCATATGGGTGGGTCATACGTCGACTGCTGCTGAGCAGATGGTCTTGTTGGCGTGCAACATCGATGATCAACCCGCTGAGCAGTTGGCCTATGTGTGTGATGCACTCATGCAAAAAGGGGCCCGTGATGTCTGGCAGACACCGATTTATATGAAAAAAGGGCGCGCCGCAATTACGCTATCAGTGTTGTGTGATGAGCCCAAAGAAGCGGCGTTGGTTGATTTCATTATGCGCGAAACGAGTACCTTTGGCATGCGCCGGCAGCTGGTTGAGCGCTATGTGGCCGAACGGGCGCAGTGCACGGTTACAACGCCATTTGGTGATATTCGTGTGAAGCGCAAGTACTGGCAAGGGAGCGTGTTGCACAATGCTCCTGAGTACGAGGATTGCGCCGCTGCGGCGCGGCATCATCGTGTGCCCATTCATGATGTCTACGCTGCCGCGCTGGCAGCCGTGCCTGCGATTTAATCGGATGTGGCTCACGATTTGATGTGGTGTTGACACGCAGTACGCAAAATTCGTGTATACTAGTCGCATCCAGCACTGTCTTAATGCAAAGACGCTGACCATGTTGGTCATGTACTCGCCACATTGGTGTATACACAAGGAGGAGCAACATTGGAGTTATTGCAAACAATCAAAAACCGTATCGCCCTCGTATTCCCTGGTCAAGGATCTCAGTATGTTGGTATGGGGCACCTGTTGTACAGCGTGTCACCGGCTGCTAGACGCATCTTTGACCAAGCCGATGAAGTCCTCGGTTTTTCATTGACAAAACTCTGTTTTGAAGGGCCGCAATCTGAGCTCGATGACACATACAATGCCCAACCGGCGATTTTGACGGTGAGCATTGCCTGTCTCGAAGCACTACGCGAACGGCTCACCCCTATGGGAATTAGTGTGTCACCAACATTGGTGGCTGGTCATAGTCTCGGCGAGTTTACGGCCATGGTTGCCGCTGGTTCATTGCGTTTTGACGAAGCACTGTTGCTGGTCCGTGAGCGTGGTCGCTTGATGAAAGAAACCTCACAGGTGCGCCCTGGTGGTATGGCTGCGGTGATTGGTCTCGATGATACCCAGCTCGCAGCAGTGGTCAGCGAAGCCCAGAGTCGAGGTGTGGTCACGATGGCCAACGCCAATTCTCCTGGACAGACAGTCCTTTCCGGCGAAGTTGATGCATTAGTCTGTGCTATGGAGCTCGCCAAAGCACGTGGTGCCAAGCTGGTACAACGCCTGGCAGTGTCAATTGCGTCCCACTCTCCACTCATGCAACATGCGGCCACGCATTTTGCAGAATTAGTGGCTCGTGTCAATATTCAACCGCCTGTGGTGCCATTGATTGCCAATATCAGCGCGCAAGTGTTGCATAGTGTGGAAGAGCTGCGTACTGAAGTGACAGGGCAACTCACGTTGCCGGTGCAGTGGACAGGTAGTGTACACACCATGGTTGAACATGGTATCGAAACCTTCATCGAGCTGGGACCCAAACAAGTGCTGACTGGCCTGATTCGACGCATCAACACTCAAGTACAGACGTTGAGTTTGTCGGATATCGAAATCGTCAAGCTGTTCTATCCTGCTGACTACGCCGCTGCATCCTCCGCTGGCGCCTAAGGAGATCGATCTATGCGCCGTGTGGTAATTACGGGGATGGGTGCAGTGACGCCCTTGGGCAATGATTTGACGACTACGTGGCAGGCATTGCTGGCTGGTCACAGTGGGGTGCGCCCGATTACGCGTTTTGATGTGAGTGACTATGCGGTGCGCATTGCGGGTGAGGTCCGTGACTTTGCCCTCGATGCAGCCATAGACCCGCGCGAGGCACGCCGTGCCTCGCAATATGTGCGCTATGCGCTCAACGCATCGCTTGAAGCGTTGCGCCACGCCCAGCTCGATACCAGCACCATGGACCGCGAACGGCTGGGAGTCATCTACGGTACGGGTGCAGGTGGGATCGATTTAATCGGCGAAAACATGGCGGTGCTCCACGAAAAAGGCACCCGTCGTGTGGCTCCCACACTGATTGCCAACATGATTGATGATGCTGCCTCGGGATATATTGCCATCCAAACGGGTGCACTTGGTCCGAATATGGCGATTGTGGCCGCCTGTTCCACAGGTGGGCACAATATTGGCGAAGCCTACGAAACCATTAAACGGGATGATGCTGACGTAATTATTGCTGGGGGGGCTGAAGCACCTATTGTGCCTGTAGTCATGTCAGCCTTTACCAATATGCGTGGTTTGGCAGGTGACAACGACAACCCAGCGTATGCGTGCAAACCGTTTGATGCGCGTCGTGATGGGTTTGTGCTCTCCGAAGGCGCTGGTGCAGTCATCCTCGAAGAGCTCGAGCACGCCAAGCGGCGTGGTGCCCCGATTATTGCTGAAGTGGTGGGTTACGGCAATAGCAACGATGCCAAAGACATGATTGCTGCGGGCGAAGATGGCGCTGGCCCTGCTCGTGCGATGCGTATGGCGTTGCGCAAAGCAGGCATTGATCCGGCACTGGTTGGGTATATAAATGCGCATGGTACCGGTACACCACTCAATGATATGGCTGAAACACGCGCCATCAAAACGGTCTTTGCGGATCACGCCTATCGCATGGTCGTCAATTCTTCCAAGTCGATGTTGGGGCATATGATGGGTGCAGCTGGTGCAGTAGAGCTCATTGTAGCTGCGATGAGTGTATCTCAAGGAATCGTGCATCCGACGATTAATCTGGAGCAGGCTGACCCAGACTGTGACCTCGATTACGTGGCTGGTCAGGCGCGTCGCATACCGATTGTGGCCGCACTCTCTAATTCAATCGGTCTTGGTGGGCATAACTCGGCGTTGATTGTGCGCAAATACGATGCATAACTGATGGATGATGTCCCTGCAACACCACGCTAGGCAGGTATGCCTAGCGTGGTGTTTGTGTGTGTACTCGTGCTAGCATGTACTGGTGCGCCTGTAACTCGATGTGGTTGTCGAGTGGGGCGAGTTGCGCATGCCCATAGCGCCGTGTGAGTGCAGTGTGGATGAGATAGTCGGCGAAGTGGGGGTTTTTGGGAAGCAACGAGCCATGCAAATAACACCCAAAGGTGTTGTGCACGTAGGCACCCTCACTGCCGTCGAGCCCATTATTGCCGGCACCGGTCAACACGTGCCCCAATGGTCGTGCACCGCTACCAACATAGGTGCGCCCACTGTGATTTTCGAAGCCAATCAGTGTGTGTGGGGTGATGTCGAGTGCAATGGTTACTGCCAGATTGCCAATGAGGCGCACATCCCCCCCAACCGTGTGCACATCGAGGGCACCAACCCCAGGCAATTTTTCACCGGTATGCGTCAAAAAGTAGTTCCCCAGGAGTTGATAACCGCCACAAATCGCCAGCATCACCATACCATCGTTCACGGCTGCGCGTAGATTATGCCCGTGACGGGTGACAAAGTCGTGTGCAATCAACGCCTGCCCACTGTCTTGTCCACCGCCAAAAAAGCAGATGTCCAGCTCGTGCCACCCCACGTTCATCCCGGGGTGAATTGCATCCACCTGTACATCAATGCCCCGCCACCGACAGCGTTGTACGAGGCTGATGATGTTGCCGCGATCACCGTATATGTTCATTTGTGCAGGATACATGTGACCAATACGCAGTTGCATGATGCCTCCTCATCTGCGGTATAGTGGCATTCTAGCATTGTTTCGAGAAATCCCACAATATCCCACATTAAATGTGGGATATTTCTCCTTTCCACCGTTTATCCGCTACAATTCCCCTGGTTATCCACATATTGATGTGGGATATGTACACATGTGCTATGTGGGAAAGTGTGGGATACATGGTTTTTGGGGCTGTGCTATCGGCTGTTTGGGATACTGTGGGATATAAAAGTTATCCACATTATCCACATCCAACAAAAACGCCACTTTAACGCATTAGAATGCGGATTTGCGATAATGTGGGATAAGTCAAGTTATCCACATTTTGTGGATAACTTGGGTGGATATCGTAGGGGCCAACACGGATATCACATACGCAATATAATAGTAGAAACGCAGCAGAAAGGAAGTGCGTGATGCTACACATACTGCATATGGCTGATTTACATATTGGTGTCGAAAACTACGGTCAATTTGATGTGCAGCGGGGCATGCATCAGCGATTAATTGATTTTTTAGCTTGCCTAGATGAGGCCATTGAAATCGCCATTACCACACCCGTTGATTTGGTATTAGTGGCTGGTGATATGTTTAAAAATCGCAGCCCGTTACCACGGCATCAAAGTGAATTTGCTGCGCGCATGCGTCGACTCCGTGATGCAAACATCCCCGTGTTACTGCTCATCGGCAACCACGATGTTGCGCCAGGTCGTGATTCTGCGAATTCGGTGAGTGTCTATGAGGGGCTCAAATTCGATGGTGTGACGGTGGCACGTCGCCCTGAAGTCTATCGCTACACTACGGCACATGGGCCACTGGCAGTGATTGCCATCCCATGGTTGATGCGTGAGATGTTGCTGAGCAACAACGACAGTTTGCGCCAGGTTGGGCTCGGTGAGCAAGAACGCGAAATGGTGCGGATTGTTGAGTCGTATGTCCAAGCCCAAGTCGACGTATTGACGCAAGAGGATGCAACACGTCCCATTGTGGTGACCTATCATGGCACGGTGGCAGGGGCGACATCGGGTTTTGAGCGGCAGTTGATGCTCGGGAATGAGATCCAGTTGCCACAGTCTGTGCTTTGCCCTGTGGGTGTTGATTATGTGGCGTTGGGGCACGTACACAAACACCAGCAGTTACGCAGTGACCCGCCAATGGTCTATGCGGGGAGCATCGAGCGCATTGATTTCGGTGAAATCAACGAAGAAAAAGGCTGTGTGTTGGTATCATTTACGGCCAAACAGGTTACACATACGTTTATGCCGTTGCATGGTCGGTCATTTGTCCAAATAGATGTGGATGTAACACAGAGCAGTGATAATCCAATGGAGCGTATTCAGACCGCTATTAGCCGCAAAAACGTCAAAGACGCCATAGTCAAAATGAGCATTGATGCACTACCAGTGCAACGAACGAGTATCAGTGAACGTCAAATAAGGACATTGCTTGAGGGTGCTGGGGCGGCATTTGTGGCTCGCATACTTGTAAATGTACCACGCGCAGATGGCGTGACATCAATGAACATGAACCGCCATGATCGGTTACCGACCCCGGTTGAGGCGCTTGAGATGTTTTTACGCCGCGATGATATCAGCGCCGAAGAGCGCCACATCTTGTTGGCGATGGGTCAATCGCTGATGGATGATGATAGTACACAATGATGTGTAGAGAGGGTGGGGGACGTCTATGAAAGCAGTCGTAATGGCAGGAGGCGAAGGGTCGCGGTTGCGACCATTGACGCTGAACCGTCCCAAACCTATGGTACCCATGGTCGACCGCCCTGTGATGGGGCATATCGTCGAATTACTCAAGCGCCATCACATCAGCGATATTGTGGTCACTGTACAGTATATGGCGAGTGTCATCCAAGATCATTTCGGTGATGGTGCAGCGTTTGGCGTGGAAATCACGTATTCACTTGAAGACCGCCCACTGGGTACGGCCGGGAGTGTTAAACGTGCCGAAGACCTGCTCCGTGAGCCGTTCCTCGTCATATCTGGTGATGCAGTCACTGACATTGATTTGACACAGGTCATTGAACGCCATCGCAGCGCCGGTGCCCTGGTTACGATGACACTCAAGCGTGTCCCCAATCCACTCGAATATGGGGTGGCGATTTGTGATGATGCCGGCTATGTGCGTGAGCTCGTCGAAAAACCGAGTTGGGGAGAAGTGTTTTCAGATACAGTCAACACTGGGATTTATGTGGTTGATCCGGCCATTTTTGACTATATAGACACGGATAAACCTGTGGACTGGGCCAAGGATATTTTTCCACGGCTGCTCCACCAACCGCAAGGTATCGCTGGGTGTGTGGTAGATGGATACTGGACGGATGTGGGCACAATTGATGAATATATGCGGGCAACACGTGATTATCTAACAGGGCATGTTAATTTACCACGAATTGGGCGCCGACTCAGTGATGAGGTGTGGGTGGATGGCGATGTAGAAATTGCAGTCGATGCGCGTTTGCAAGGGCCACTCTACCTCGGGTTTGGTGCCAAAATCAAAAGTGGTGCACAAGTCATCGGACCAACGGTGATTCGCGATTATTCAATCGTTGATGCAGGTGCCATTATCGACCGGAGCATCATTTGGCGCAACTCCTATGTTGGGGAACGTGCTGAGTTACGTGGTGCCGTGGTATTGCGTCAGTGCAATATCAAAAGTCGTGCCGTGTTGTCAGAAGGGGTCATCATCGGAGATCAGACGATGATCAACACGGGGGCTGTGATTGGTAACAACGTCAAAATCTGGCCCTACAAGGAAGTAGACGAAAGCGCCACCGTCACGTCGAGTATTATCTGGGGCTCACAGGGGCGGCGCGTGTTGTTTGGCAAACAGGGCATCACTGGGTTGGTCAACATTGATTTGACGCCAGAGTGGTGCGCGCGTATTGGTGCGGCGATTGGCTCCGCATTGCCACTCGGCGCCACGGTGACTGCCAACCGTGACGGCAACGATGCCGCACGCATGTTAAAGCGCGCCTTGATGTCTGGTTTGCCGTCCGCTGGTGTAAATGTGCTCGAGTTGCACAGCGTCCCATTGCCTGTGGCTCGCTACATGACCGCTGCTGCTGGTACCAGTGGTGGGGTGCATTTGCAGGTTTCTGCTACGGATGATCGCATGATTGAAATCCGTATTTTTGATCGCAACGGCCTTGACCTCGATACGGCGAGTGAACGGCGTATCGAGGGGATTTTTTTCCGGGAAGACTATCGACGTGCCTACTACGACGAAATCGGTCGCATCACCGAAGCTCGTAATCCGACAGAAATATACGCAATGGCATTTGTGAAAGCATTACGGCAGGATGCCTTTGTCAATGAACCAACGTTTCAAGTGGTTGTCGACTACAATCATGCAAGTAGCTCGGTCGTGTTGCCGGGTATTTTGCGCCGGTTGGGGATTCGAGCCGTCGAGTTGAATGCCAATGTGGAAGCGGTACCAGTGACCATCCAAGACACACAGTCTGATACTGATTTGATGCGTCTCGCACAGGTCACACAGGTCTTAGCAGCGCGGTTTGGTGTGCGCATCGAAGCCAATGGTGAACGCGTATCCATGGTGGATGGGTGTGGGCGTCCGCTCACACCGATGCTGGCGCTGGCCGTGCTCGTGGATTTGGCGCTGGCTGCCGAGGGTGGTGGGGTGGTGGCAGTGCCCATGCATGCACCCCGCGTCTTCGAGGCACTTGCGGCCCGTCGTGGTGGTGCGGTCGTGCGTACCCGCGGTTCGCTGAGTGCCTTGATGCAGATGGCTGCCAAGCGCCGTGATTTGCTGCTACTCGGTGATGGCAACGGGGCATGTATTTTTCCACGGTTTCATCCGGTGGCTGATGGCATGTATACCGTCGTCAAAGTCATCGAGCTCCTTTGGGGTCAACAAATCCAGCTTGCGGATGCAGTGGATTCGATTCCTGCCTTTTACACGACACATCATCGTGTGGCGTGTGGTTGGGAATTCAAGGGGCGGGTGATGCGCCAACTCGGTGAACGCTTTCATGAGCGGCGCCAACAGACCACTGATGGCCTGCGTATCGACGGCGATGAACACTGGGTGCTGGTCACTCCAGACAGTGATGGACCGTATATTTCGGTCTTTGTCGAAGCAAGTAGTGCGGCACAGGTGGCAGATATTGCCCACATGTACAATCAATTAATCCAAGAAATGCAAGGATAAATATGCATGGGCGAAACTACTACTGGGTAGTGGTGCTCTGGTGGTGTACGGGGTGCAGTACGCCGGTGGCAGTCGATTCTACGCGCATACCAGCGTCACTGCCGGCCACAGTGACTACGACGCTACTGCCTGTTGTCACGCCGACGCACGCATCCACTGCTACGCTTCTACCACGGCCTGCTCCGCCGACCCCTACGCCATGGCCTGTGCGTACGCAACAACTTGTGCAGGCAACAGCGGCGGTGCAATCCCCGTATACATATGTCTTTCCGGTGTCCGGCGTGCCTGTCACCTATGGTCGTGAACACCACGATTACATGGCCACTGATATTTTTTGTGACGATGGTGCACCATTTGTGGCAGTCGTGGATGGGGTTATTGATTATATTGAAACAACCGATCGCTGGGATCCCACGGTCGATGATCCTGCTAGTCGGAGCGGGTTAGCAGTAGCAATTATTGGCGTTGATGGCAATCGTTACTACGGGTCGCATTTACAAGCAGTCGCACCGGGGTTGGTCCTCGGCATGCACGTGCGTGCCGGGGATGTGCTCGGGTATACGGGACGGTCGGGGAATGCCCGCCACACACCACCGCATCTGCATTTCGGCATTTCACGACCAACATTCCCCGATGATTGGCAGGTCCGTCGTGGTGAAATGAATCCGTATACGTTTTTGCAGGCATGGGAAAAAGGCGAGTCGTTGCAACCGGTGTTTGCGCCGTAAATGCGCTTGTTATTGCGGCAAATCGCTGGGGTCAAAGGCTCCCGGCAATAGTGCAGGCACGGATGTTTCGTACACCTGCCCGTGCAGATTGGTGAGATAGACGATGGCCTGTTGTGCAAGCTCGGCCATGACTTGACGGCAGCCCCCACATGGGCTCACCGGCCCAGGTGTATCAGCAACAACCGCAATAGCGATAATATCACGTGCACCCACGGCCCAGGCAGACTGCATCGCAACGCGCTCGGCACAGTTGGTACTGGGATAGGCGGCATTTTCAATGTTGCATCCCATAAAGATGCGACCATCACGACACAAGACTGCGGCACCCACCAAAAAGCGCGAATACGGCGCATAGGCATGTGTACGGGCGGTGATGGCCGCATCAATGAGTTGTTGGCGATTGATTTGACTCATCATCTCCCCCTTGGTGTGGTTTCACCGGTATGTTGATGCGAATACGACTCGTACGAATACCGTCAATGGCCATGACGGTGAGCAGCGTGTGATCGGGGAGTGACACCTGGTCGCCGATTTGACTCATCCGCCCCAAGTGCTCGGCAATGAACCCACCGATGCGGTCTGATGTTTCAGAGTTGAGTGAAAGACCCGTCTGGTCGTTGATATCGTCAAGCAGGACACGCGCATCAACAGTCAATTCAGTTGGTCCATTCCATACCATGTCTGGCAACGTAGCAATGTCGAACTCGTCGTTGATGTCCCCAACGATTTCTTCGAGGATGTCTTCCAGCGTCACGATGCCCGTGGTCGCACCGTATTCATCGACTACCACTGCAAAATGCACTCGTTTGTTCTGCATGGTGCGCAACAAATCATCAATATTGATGAGCTCGGGCACATAAAACGGATGACGCATCAGTGTGTGGATTGCTGCTGGTTTCTGGCCAAACCGCAAACTTGCTAGTAAATCTTTGGCGTATAACACGCCAATAATCCGGTCGCTCGATTCACGATAGACGGGGATGCGTGAATGTCCGTGACCAGTGATGAGATTCAACGCATCATCGATGGATGCCGTGATGCTGATAGTGATGACATCCACACGCGGAGTCATGATTTCACGCACGATGGTATCACCAAACGTGATGATATCTTTGATCATGGCACGTTCTGTGGGTTCGAGGATGCCCTCTTCTTCACCAACGTTCACAATCGTCATGAGCTCTTCTTCGGTGACCACTGGCGCTAATTCTTGCGAGCCTTTGGGCGTAAGCAGACTCCGTGCCACGAAATCGATGGCGACAATCAGGGGGCGGAGCACGACCATACACACCGAAAACGGCGTAGCAATGAGTTTGGCGATGGTTGCCGGATTGCGAATCGCTACCGCCTTGGGGAGTGCTTCGGCAATGAGGATGATGGCGACGGTGGCACCGAGCATCCAGATGATTTGTTGCCAGAGTGGCAACACCGCAATCAGCCCAAATGCGAGTGCAGTCAGGGCAATCAGCGCCATCGTGTTGAGCAACAACAAGGCAACTTTGAAGCGATAGGCATCTGTGATAAGGTCGTCAATGACTTGGGCGCGTGAACCACCGTTTATGCTGTTGAGTTGGCGGCGCGAAATCGCACTCAGTGAGGCTTCGGCAAGTGATGCGAGGACAATAAAGAAGATACACATCACAATGCCAACCCAACGCAAGGGTATGTCAATCAGTTCCACAGATATCCTTTTTATGAAAAGAGTGCACTCAAGGATAAATCCTTGTGAATGCGTAAAATGGCCTCGGCAAAGAGCGGCGCCACACTGATGGTGCGTACGCGCGACTGAGCCGCATCGGGTGATTGGGGAATGGTGTTGGTTACGATTGTTTCTACCATCTGTGAGGCCCGGATGGCATCGAGCCCATCTCCTGCAAAAATGCCGTGGGTGGCACAGGCGTAGACGTGTGTGGCTCCACGACTCAGGAGTGACTTGGCAGCTTCGACAAGTGTCCCCCCAGTTGAAATCATATCGTCGACGATGACCGCTGGTCGCCCTGATACATCACCCACCATTTCAATCATTTCAACGGTATCTGGTCGGGGGCGCTGTTTGGCAATAATTGCGAGTCCGGCACCAATGCGCTCGCGGAATTCGTTGGCACGACCCACGCCACCTGCATCAGGCGAAATCACCACCGGGTCTTTGAGGTTGAGACCACGTATATATTCGGACAAGAGCTGACCTGCCTGCAGATGGTCGACTGGAATATCGAAAAATCCCTCGATGGCAGGTGCATGCAGATCCATGGTCAGCACACGGTGTGCGCCCGCCGTACGGATAAGGTTGGCGACCAGTTTGGCTGAAATTGGCTCGCGCCCAGTGGTTTTTTTCTCTTGTTTGGCATAACCATAATATGGAATAACCGCTGTAATACGTGCTGCTGAGGCACGCTTGACGGCATCGATGATAATCAACAGCTCCATCAAGTTGTCATTGACAGGAATGCAGGTTGGTTGCACGATAAAGACGTCGGAACCACGTACGTTTTCTTCGATTTTGACGCGGGTTTCACCGTTTTTGAACTTGGTAACAAGCGCACGACCGAGGTTCAGATTGAGGCAGGCAGAGATTTCTTTGGCGAGTGCGAGATTGGCATTGCCGCTAAAAACTTGTAGGCGACCTTCCATAGCACAGACCAGCCTCTGGTGAGGCGGTCTCCTCCTTGTCTGATACTGCGCTTTAGGGGCGCATGTGCGTAAACGGCTCCACGTGAGTTCCTACGGGTATTGTACTCTGTTTGAGCATGCTGTGTGGCACCACACAATAATCTGCAATGGTGCAGTCGTCGAGGGTGGTGTGCGGTCCAATCACACAATGCTGACCAATATTCGTGTAACCACGGAGCACACAGCCTGGCGCAATTACGGTGTCTGCGCCAATCTGTACCTCGGGCTCGATGGTGACGAGGTGCGGGTGGCTGATGGTGACACCGTGTGCCATGAGTTGCTGCACGGTGCGTGTATGGAGTAGCGCCTCGGCTGTGGCCAACTGCATGCGATCGTTGACTCCCCAGGCTTCGCTGGTATCGGTCACACGCAACCCGCGTACCGCACCAGCACCATGTTGTGCCACTGCATGTGCCACCAAATCAGTCAAGTAGTATTCATTGCTGACCGAATCAGGGGTGATCGAGGGGAGTGCGCTCCGAAGCCAAGTGATATCAATAATCATGATGCCACTGTTTGACTCGCAGATGTGTACTTGCTCTGGGGTGCAATTTTTGGCTTCCACAATTGCAATAACATCACCTGTGGTATTGCGTACAATCCGACCGTAGTTGTGGGGTGTAGGCACATCAAAACTAACCAAGCCGAGGATGGCGTGATGGTGTGTTATCTCACTCAACAGCTGTGAGATGGTATCTGCGCGCAACAACGGCGTATCCCCAAACAACACAATGACATGCCCTGCGGTTGCGTTGAGGTGAGGTAGCGCCTGCATGAGTGCATGCGCAGTGCCACGGCGTTCGTGTTGAGGGATGTAGAGGTAGTCAGTGCCACATGTGGCAGTGATTTGTGCATGTGCGTGTGGTGAAACAACCACACAGGTTTGGGTGGGTGCAAGCGCATCAGCCACATCCAGCACACGGCGCAACATCGGTTTGCCTGCAATCTGGTGCAGTACCTTGGGGAGCGTAGACCGCATCCGTGTACCCTCACCAGCGGCGAGTACGACAACGGTACGGGTTGTGGTGGGAGACACCGTCATATGTGTGTGTGATATGGAGTGGGAAACAACAATCAGTGGTTGCCAGACTAGGATTCGAACCTAGACAGACGGATTCAAAGTCCGTAGTGCTACCATTACACAATCTGGCAACGCGTTGGTTATTATAGCACAGGCAGATGCCCTGATGCAAAAAGAAAGATGCCCACCCAGCTACACGTTATTTGGTGCGTTTGGGCTGGCGCTGATTAAAATACCCGAGCACAAACAGTCCAATCACCAGCATGAAAATCAACTGAATTCGCATCGTGCTTAACGTTGCAACAGCCACCCCAATGGTCGGCAGACTGACGGCCCACGCATACAAACGATCGGGGGCGGTGACGATTGCTAGCGCATAATCGCGATATGCAGAAGTACTCGCAAACCACAGTGTCATCTGTGCCGACAAAAATACGGAGAATGCGACTGCAATCATGCCGATGACCACCACCGCCGGTGTCGCCCACCACGCACGCGCATGTGCTGGAATTGCATGGTCTGTGGCAATGGCAAGTAATTTGGCGGTGAGTTGGGGTGGGGGCGCAACACTCAATTTGCCTGCCATGAATTGGTCGAATGCTGCCATTTTTGCCGCGTAGTCGGTGCATTCAGCACAATCGGGTAGGTGTTGCTGCACAAGGGCATCTTCAGTGTCGCCTATGGCAATCATGGTACGGATATCATCGCAAGTGGGCATAAATACCTCCGTGGTACAGTCAGTGCATCATGCGGTCAACGTAATGCACTATCAGGTGAATCTTCTAGTATGATTTCACGCAGACGCTCCTTGCCGCGACGGATATGACTTTTGACCGTGTTGAGCGGAATATTGAGTATATCCGCAATGTCATTGTATTTGAGGTCCTCAAAAAAGAAGAGCGTCAGCACCAGCTGAAATTGTGGCTCGAGCTTTGCTAACGCATAGTCTAACTGCCGGCGCGTTTCGTTGTGCTCAAGCATTGCCTGGGGGTCACGCGTTGGATCATGGTCAACAATGAAGCTGACTGGATCCATGTTGTCTTCGTCATCTCCTCCTGGGTTAATAATTGGTACTTTGCGACCACGTGCACGTAATTCATCTCGGGCCAGGTTGATGACGATACGATACAACCATGTGGTGAATCGACTATCACCGTTATACTGGTGAATCGTACGAAAAACCCGAATAAATGTACTTTGTACGAGATCTTCGGCATCTTCTTTGTTGTGAAAGATGCGCATAGCAAGACTGTAGACGTAGCGTTGCTGACTCAGTACGATGTCATTGAAGGCATCGTGATGACCACGTTGGGCCTTGCGGATCAGTTCTAGTGAAGGCTCTGCCACAAAAGCAAAACTCCTTTGACGCCCCGCACGTATCGCACTATGCTATTAATGGCTTGACGATACGATTGGTGAGAAGGTTGCACTCCTCATGATAACACGTGATTTTACTGCGACCACTTTTGTGGTGCAACAACACCGAACGTTGCTGTTGTTTCACCGCAAGCTTCAGATGTGGTTGCCGCCAGGTGGGCACATCGACCCACACGAGCTCCCGCACGATGCTGCAATTCGTGAAGTCCGCGAAGAAACCGGTCTCGACGTGCAACTCACCAGTTGTGGTTCTCAGCTTGGTGACGTGCAGGTGTTGCCACAGCCATATTGTATCCTACTCGAAAACATTACACCAGACCATCAACATATCGATTTCATTTATTTTGCGCTGGTGGTGGGGGGAACCTTGAATCCTTCGATTCGTGAGAGCACCGGAGTGCGTTGGGTGGATACCCACGAATTGGCAGCCACGGATATTGCCGAGGATATCAGGGTGTTGGGGCGGGCAGCGCTTGCTGCGGTGCAGTAAACGCAGTACAGGACACCCAGAGGAACTCGCCTACCGTTGCTGCCTCTCGGCCCTGGCGGGGTTTGGCAAGTATCTGCCGTCCTGTACTGCTTCGCATTATAGCGGTGTATCGGTGCTAGTGTCAACATCAATTATGCTGAATGCGAACCAAAAGCAGTAAGCAATATCACTCACAAAATAAAATTGATCAACGAGTCCGTGAATGAGTGCAGTGATGAGCATCATGCCCGCAGCGACTGCCCACCAGGTAGATTGGTTGAATGCAAGACTCCGACGCAAAGCGTGCCCAACCAGCACTGCCACAACGATTACCCCCCATAGCCCGAGATTGAGCCATACGTCAAGGATGAGATTGTGAGGATGTGCAGCATATTGCTCACTGGTCCCAATCAAAGATGAATGTATGATGCTATGGCCGTATTCGGGATTATGATAAAAGTAAAACTGACCGAGCCCGAGCCCCCAGGGTCGCTGTTGCAACCAAGTGATACTTTCGTACCAAAGCAGCATCCGTGCATCGATACTCCCCACGCTTGCCCCGCGGGTCAACAGGGCAAAGAGGGTGGCGGCAAGTGCCACGAGCGCCAGCCCAAACACGATGCGCGGCTGTTGCCGGATAAACGGTATGCCGTAATAGCGCATTGCGATGAGGAGTGTTGCACACCCTGCTGCAAGCCATGCCCCACGTGAGAACGAGAGCAGTAATCCGATAGCACACAGGATTGCCACCACAGAGATGGCACGTGAGCGGAGCTGTGGGACCAGCAGTGCGATGAACGCAAACGGCCAGATCCGCTCCAAGAAGAGGGCCAGATTGTTGGGGTGCCCATATACCGATGCAACGCGGATAATATTGCCGGTACTGATTATGTTCTCGCTGAAGGCACGTTTTTGCCCGAGCAACGGCACGATGTCATAGCCGAGTGCTTGGAGCGTGCCAATACCTGCAACAGCACTAGCACTAATCATCATGCCTTGGATTAGCTGATGCGGATGGAGTAGGCGGTGGTGCAGGGCTGTGCGTACACACAGATACCAGATGATGGGCTCGACAAACAACCAACGTAGCCAGCGGAGGGCTTCGCCGCGCCCCTCAGGCAACGCCCACAACACGGCTAGCACTGCACACCCCAATAACGCGCCCACCCACCTATCATGGCGCATCCACGACACAATAGCCTGTTGTTGCCGCCAACGGGTGCCAACCCAGGTGAGTATGGCGATTCCCCAGACAATTTCGTGTAGGGGAATCGCCGCAGTGTCAGTAAGTGTCACTGGCATGAGATAGAGGGGTGAAGTCGCTGCGACTACGATGAGGAGCACGGCATGATTGGTCAATGCAATGACACACAGACCGATTATGCCGACCACTTTAACGGCCAGAGGCATGCTCTGCACCATGATGAGTGCGAGACCGATAAGTGGCCATTGGTAGCGTTGTATGTGTGCTGCAAAATTTACCATGTCGCCTCAATCATTGCATGCCACTGCGCATGGCTGGGTTGCACCGGAGCAAGTCCAATCAAGCGCTCCTCGCCGTGAATGAGTGCGATGAGTGCTGGTATGGTGGGGTGATGGGGAGCCAACAACTGGCGAAGTCGTGGCACACCACATTGGTGTAACCACCGTGCAAGTGTATCAGGGAAATCAGTCGTGGTACAGCCAAATGCGTGCGCAAATGCGGCAATCGCATGTGGGCGGTGTGGTGCAATCAATGCCATGATTTGTGGCATCAGCACGATACAGGCGGTACCATGCGGTACATGATATGCACCGCCCAATGCATGTCCGACTGCATGTCCGAGGTGCACCCGTCCGCTCAAAAAAGCCATTCCTGCACTCGTCGCAGCCAAACTCATTTGGGCGCGATCGCTGGCGTTGTGACCGGTTTGGATGAGGCGTGGCAATGACTCGATAATCAATGGAATGGCATGCATGGCGAGGGCATCACTCAGTGGTGCGGCCATGGTCGAAGTCATTGCTTCGAGGGCATGCGCTAACGCATCCACACCAGTAGCCATCGTCAACGATGTAGGCATGGTCGCACTCAACAGTGGGTCGACGAGTGCCACGTGTGGCGCTAGCGTAGGGTGGCGGACCAAAAGCTTCCGCTGTGAGTGTGGTTCGGTCACAATTGCCACAAAAGTGACTTCAGCACCGGTACCTGCTGTGGTGGGAATCGCAATCAAGGGCAGCATGCCAGTTGGTGTGGATCCTCCACCATGAAAGAAAGGTGCGAGATGTGTGGCATTGTTGTACAACAAGAGACCGATGGCTTTGGCAGTATCCAGGGCACTCCCCCCACCCAGCGCGATAATCCCATCCACGTGTTGCGCCCGCGCATGTGCTGCACCTGCTTCGACTGTTGTTACTGTTGGATCTGGTTCGACGTCGGTCGAAAGTACCACTGTCATCCCTGCGTCGCGGAGCATCTGCGTGCACTGTTGTCCAGCCGGTGTACTGGCCAAAAACGGATCCATTACGAGCAGGATGGTACGCATCCCGAGGGTGTGGGCTTCGCGCGCCACGTGTGCCAGCACGCCTTCACCAAAGACGATGCGTGTGGTACTGAGTTGGGTCTGAAATGATTGTGTCTGCGTCATGGCACCTCGCGTACATGGATGCGAACCAGGCAAAAAGTCAACAGCCCCACCCATAGCCATGGAAGTATTTCAAAGAAAACACGCCACGGTTGGGTGCGCCAGATGAGGAGTGTGGTCGGTGCCACACTACTCTGATACGTGAGTACATGCGGTGTATCTGCGAGTCCGCGGGCGAGTATTGTTTCACCGTTGCCCACGGGCAGATATTGCATTTCACCATCATCAATCCGTACACTTGCGTCGGTAGCGCTACTGCGAATCGCGACTTGGGTGCCGTGAAACGACACTTGCCATGTACGTGCATCAATGTGCTGAATGGCCGGATGTTGCCACGGATAAGTGCCGGCACCGATAATCGTCGGTCTACGCATGGCTTTTTTGATAATGTCAAAGCCAGCATACGGTGCAAAATCAGGTGCAATGATGGCAAAATACGGGGTCGGGTTGGCGGGGTCTGCTGGTGGACCGCCCCACCGCAGCATCCACAAGTTCATCACACCCAGCCACGGCCATTCTTGGCGTGCGCGTGCTAGTTGTGCTACCACGTAATCGCCTTTTTGGGTTTCACTCACCGGCGGCCCCCACAATGTGCGCCGTTCGGCTGGGATGGTGTCAGGTGCGCTGTTGTAGCCGAATTCACTGACCCATACTGCGGTATGCGCATCACCGGCACGTTCCATGACTTCACGGAGCATCACAATCCGCGATACGTCAATGCGTGTATCGATGGGGCGATCAAGGTTGTGAAACGGTTGTAGCGGATGCCAACGTAGTCGCACATAGCGGTGTTCGTCAGGGGGTTGCCCCAACCCGTACGCTTGTGCGGACATGATGTCAAACGCATCGGCAGCACCAGCTGCATAACACTGTGCGAGAAAATCCAGCTCACTCATTGGGGCAATTCGTGGTTCTTTGCCGTCAGTTGGTGACAGACTTGGAAACACGATGACAATCTGAGGATTTATGCGACGGATAGTAGCCGCAGTCCGTGTGAGTAGCTCAGTAAATGCCACCGGATTGGGCAATTCCCAGTTCCACTCGTAGGCCAGATTGGGTTCATTCCATATCTGGATGTAGCGTAGTTGCGGGTAGCGACTCACCACCGTGGCCACAAAATTCACATAGTCCTGGTAGTCGTCTGGTGGACCTGTAGAATCACCGTTTTCTTGGATTCCGGCCTGAAAGCGCGGTGTCGCAGCGCTACGGAGTCGTGCCCACGCTGGTGGGCGGTCAATGCGTACAATTAATTCAATGTCGTGGCGCATTGCCTCAGCCACAATGGCGTCATACTTTTCCCAGGCACTACGGACGTGCTCCGGGTTCCGGCGGTCTTCAAAGTCGCCACGCCCGTGGATTTCTACATCCTCCCATGGCATCTGAATGCGCGCATAACGTGCCCCCAGCTGGTGTGCCGTGGCAAATGAGCGTGTGACTACTGCGGGATCGGGCTCGTATTGGATATTAAACAGATTAACGCCGAGATATTGTTGGTCTGCATAGGGGATGTGTTGTGTCGTAGGAGTGGTCGCAATACCGCGGTGCCACGCATTGTCAATGGTCACTGTCACCATCAACCCAATACAGCTGAGCAGGCAGATTATCTGATAGCGCAGATGATACTTCATTGTGCTAACCATTGGCTAACAATCCGCGAAATCGCTCCTTCGATGGGATACATGGCATAGCGATCATCGCCGCTGCCATAGTAGATATCGCGCAACGTAAAGCGAGAAATCTGCTGAATATCCATATCGCGCATCTGCCATGCAAGTGCAATGATTTTTTCACGAGGCATGTCGGTTTTGGCATGACCAATGAGTGCATCAGTGACGGCTGCCGCAGTATCAAGTGTGGTGAGATAATTTCCACTCAACAAGCGACCACCAATGCCGATAATCACACTTTGTTGGCGGGTGGTTCGTTCAAAATCGTTGTCGGGGTGGCGAATACGGCTATAGGTTAATGCGGTGTCGCCATCCATGATGGTTGAACCAACCGGAAAGTACGCTTCCCGATATTTGTAGTCCATGGTGGGAAATTGTGCATCGTAGAGCTCTTTTGGCACATCGACGGCCACACCGCCAAGCGCATTGATGATGTTGATGAACCCTGCAAAATCGACCAACACCGTGTAATCAATCGGTTGCCCAATCACCGTACTTACTGTTTGGGTGGCCAGTTGCATCCCACCACCCAAACGCGGATAGAGATCGCCATAGACATTGGCTGCATTGATTCGTGCCCAGCCATACCCAGGGATATTCACCATCAGATCACGAGGAAACGATAACAGTGAGATTTTTTTGGTTTGGGGTGTGATGCGCATGACCATGACCGCATCAGTACGCGCAGTGCCGCTTTCTTGGGGGCGGCGGTCTGAGCCGAGCAAGAGCACGGTCAGTGGTTGATCGCTGCCCGCCGGCAGAATAATCTGTGCTGCGGTGGGAGTCATTGGTACTGGAGTTGCTAGTGGTGTCTCGGATGGCGGTTCAGCAGCAGGTGCTGACTCGGTCGCAACAGGTGTGCTACTGCTGATGATGCCGAGCCCCTGCCAGATGCGCAGCGCGTCCCAGCCTGCTTTGACACCCACAATGACTACATAACTGACCACAATGGTGACCACCGTCAGTACCACAAAATGTTGCCACGACCACGACGGAGGCGTTGGACGCGGTTGCTTCCGGGCGGGTTGCGGGGCATCGGCAGGCGGTGCCGGGCGCGGTTGCTTTCGGGCGGGTTGCGGGGCATCGGCAGCAGGACGTGGGGCGATGTCAGGCTTGTAGTGTGGGTGCGAGGTGGGTAGCGGTGGTGGCGTCTGTGTGTCGAGCAGTGCACCAAGCAGTGTTGGTGATGGCATGTTGAGCGCAGCACGACATGCCGGACAGTGCGACAAGTGGTGGTCTACAAATTGTTGTTCGAGGCTTCCTGGCTGGATAGGATGTGTGCGCACAAGTTGGCGCACATATTGGCAATCAATGTTCATACACTACGCCGCCCAGCAAATACACCAACTACTCGTATTGTATACCCGAAATATGTGTTCTGTGTGGAACTTACGCACAGTGATGTAGTCAGTATGTATACACTAGAACAGCCCATCACTGTTGGGGCAATCGGGGCTAATAACCTGCCCGATATCCCACAATTCAGCAATTAATCCCTGTTCAAAGCGAAACATGTGCACCACACTCATGCCGAGATCGTCAACGGTATGGGTCACATGCGAATGAATGACAACCATATCCGCATCAGCGACAATCCGTTTGATGGTAAACGTACTTGCAGGAAACGCACGACTGGCGTCTGCTATGGCATCAATTAATCCGTCCATTCCTGCGGGAAAGTACATGTTGTGATGGCGGGCTGTGGCAGTGACCAAGGCCCGCGCGGTAGCGACATCACCTGCCCGGGCATGTGTGAGAAAGGCACACGCAATGTGACTATGTTCCATGGCAGACGCTCCTCGTTGGTGTTGTATTCAGTGCAATTATATGCCATTGAAACCATCAACAAGCGCAAACTTTTGACATGTCGTGCGGGATGTGCTACCATTTTCATGCGATGGCGACGTCGCCAAGTGGTAAGGCAGAAGTCTGCAAAACTTCCATTCACCGGTTCAAATCCGGTCGTCGCCTCCATTGACACCTCCTTGGAATCGTTGCTGGTTCTAGGGGGTGTATTGTTTTTGACGATGCAGGAAAGGAGTATCATATGTCCGGCATCGATATCTCTCACCTCAGTCTTACAGAACTCCTTGCGCTGCGTGATACGATTAACCAACGCTTACTGGAAATACGCCGGACACCCACACTCCGCCTCGACGAATTACTGGCACTTTTTGAAGAAACACGCACCGCCCTGCAAGAACATGGGCATCAATGGCATACACTAGAGCGCTGGCAGTGGATGGATGGCGAAGTCCGCTTTTGGTTGAATCCCGTTGATCAACAACGCTTTGCAGTTGGCTGGTTTTCAATTGATGATTTAATCGCATGGCTCCATGACACTGGACCTGTAGTACGCAATACAACGACAACGACTAGTACACGTGAAGAATTACCCGTTCGCTGGATTACCATCGATAATCCGCCTACATGATGTGTCAGAGGTTTTTTAGCCAAAGTGTCAGATTTATCCACATTATCCACATTTTGGGGATTGTAACCGTGTTGTCATGAAAGGTAGCACGTTAACTACCGCAGTGCACCCGAGGATGTTGCATGAGTAATGGAGAAAGATCTGCCGACCACACGGTAGTGGTACCGGTTGGAGTGGCGATTGTGTCGTACAACACCGTAGCGTTGCTCCGTGATTGTTTGCGGTCGTTGGCTGCATGCGCAGTACCACTTGCGGTGGCAGTCGTCGATAATGGCTCCCGTGACGACAGTGTGACCATGGTACGTGCCGAATTCCCGTGGGTCCACCTGCTCGTGCCACAGGAGAATCTCGGATTTGCACGTGGCACCAATCTCGCCATGCGTACATTGCTGACTGCCCATCCCGACATGGCCACCATGATCATGTTGAATCCTGATACTGTGGTGCACAATGGCGCCATCGAGGCGTTGGTTGCATTTCTGGCGCTGCATCCACGTGTGGGTGTAGTTGCACCGCGCCTCCTCAACAACGATGGGTCATTACAACACGCCGCTTTTCGTTTCCCCACTCCGGCCATGACGTTTTTTGATGTATTCCCTCCTGGTGAAGTCACACCAGGGCGTTTTTATGCATCGTGGTGGAATGGGCGCTACCCCCAAGAAGTAGATGGAAGTGCGCCATTCCCCATCGATCATCCCCTTGGTGCCTGTATGGCGGTGCGTACCACTGTCTTGCATACTGTGGGTTTGCTCGATGAATCATACTTTATGTATGCCGAAGAAGTCGATTGGTGTCGGCAAGTGCGGCGAGCTGGGTGGGCGATCTGGCAACAACCAGCGGCGCACGTGACCCATATTGGTGGGGCATCGTCACGCCAGTTTCGTGGTGCCATGCTCAAGGCCTTGTGGCAGAGTCGCATGCGCTATTGGTCACGTTGGTGTACTCCCCACGAAATCTGGTGGCATCGGTGGTGGCTACGCCTGGGGATGTGGCGCTACCACTGGCTGGCTTGGTGGCAATATCGGCGTGGTCAGTTGACGTATGCAGAATATCAGACGCACGCTGGCGTCTATCGTGAGATTCGTGCTCTATGACA
>JBKCGB010000112.1:0-2560 GCA_046303375.1 Roseiflexaceae bacterium | reverse complement strand
CTTGTGCACTCACGAGTGCGGGAGCAGCCTACTGTTGGGGATATAACAATTATGGGCAACTCGGTGATGGCACCACCACTAATCGCAGCACACCTGTCGCAGTCAGCATGCCAACAGGCGTGACATTTGCATCGATAACTGCAGCAGGGGGTGCACACACTTGTGCACTCACGAGTGCGGGGGCTGCCTATTGCTGGGGCTACAATATGTTCGGACAACTTGGTGACAGTACCAACACTCACATGAGTACCCCAGTCACAGTCATCCTGCCTGCTGGTGTGACGTTTGCGTCGATAAGTGTTGGCAATTCACATACCTGTGCGCTCACGAGTGCAGGTGTAGCCTACTGTTGGGGGCTTAATAACCAAGGGCAAGCAGGAACGTGTAACTATGACACATTGCCCTACCCCACCCGCGTCGGCTCGGGCTGTGCCCCCGTAGGCACCAGCACGCGCACCAACACCAACACACGCACCAATACCAGTACACGTACGGCTACCAGCACGCGCACGCTGACGCGCTCTGCGACGCCGGTGCCAGGGAGTAATCCATGGGGCACGTTTACGCAGATAGAATTTGGTGACACGCACGCCTGTGCCATCAATACAGCCCAAGAGGTGTATTGTTGGGGGATGTTATATGCAAGTGGTGGTGGGAGTTCTTCGGTAGTTAACAATGTCGTCAATCGACCAACCAAAATCAGCGGCCTTGACGGTATCGCCATTACCAAATTGAGCCTGCAGCGTACCAACACCTGTGCACTCACCAGTAGTGGTGCTGCATACTGCTGGGGGTACAACGGCTTTGGTGGAATTGGCGACGGCACCACCACCGACAGCGCAGTGCCCGTTGCGGTCAGCATGCCTGCTGGTGTCACATTCAGCAAACTTGCCAGTGGACAAAACACAACATGTGGATTCCCCAGCACCGGAACAACATATTACTGTTGGGGGGTGAATCAATACCAATTTGGTGACGGGAATGATGACGATGTCAATAGTACCCCTGTTGCTGTCACGATGCCTGCTGGCGTCACATTTACCGATGTTGATATTGGGTATCCCCTTGCATGTGCAATCACAACGACAGGCACAGCCTACTGCTGGGGGAGCTCGGCAGGGGATGGTGGAATTGGCGATGGCACCAATTCTAGCACGGTACCAGTTGCAGTTACAATGCCTGTTGGGGTCACATTTACGCAGATTAGTGTGGAAAAACAAACCGCGTGTGCATTGAGCAACACCGGCACTGTCTACTGTTGGGGGCGTAATTATGCGGGACAATTTGGTAATGGCACAACAACGAGTAGCAGTACACCGACTGCCGTCAGCATGCCCCCAGGTGTGACCTTCACCAAACTCGATGTAGGTGCAGGGTATAACCCATCAGAAGGGAGTGCTAACGCAACCTCACATACGTGTGCACTTACAAGCGTCGGCACTGTCTACTGTTGGGGCGATAATACCGGTGGTGATCTTGGTAATGGGAGTACGACCAACAGTCTTGTTCCCGTTGCAGTCACCATGCCCGCCGGAGTCACTTTTTCCGCCATCAATATTGGTGACAAGGGTTCGTGTGCGCTGTCAACAACTGGCGTCGCATACTGCTGGGGGCATAATTTTGCAGGGCAATCAGGCACATGCGACTATGTGCAATACACCGTCCCCACCCGCGTCGGCGTCGCGTGTGCCCCCGTAGGCACCAGCACGCGCACGGCCACCAATACGCGTACGACCACCAACACACGCACGCTGACACGGTCAATGACCCCTATACCAGTCAGTTGGGGGAGCTTTACACAGATAAGTACGGGTGGCACGCATACGTGTGCCCTCAATAGTGCGGGTATGGCGTTTTGTTGGGGAACCAACAGCGATGGTCGACTCGGCACCGGTACGACCACCAACAGTACGACTCCCGTGGCAGTTAGCATGCCTGCTGGCGTCACCTTTGTGAGCATTGTGACGAGTAGCGTGAGCACCTGTGCGCTTACCAGCACGGGTGAGGTCTACTGTTGGGGGAGCAATGCAAGCGGTCAGCTCGGCAACGGTACTGCGACGGCGAGCACCACTCCCGTCGCTGTCACGATGCCGACAGGAGTCACCTTTACCGCAATTTCTGCAGGTTTCAATCATTTCTGTGCACTCACAAGCGCCGGCGACGTCTACTGCTGGGGATCCAACAGCGCAGGTCAGCTTGGTGATGGCACGACGACCAATAGTGCGACCCCCGTGGCAGTCAGCGTGCCTGCTGGCGTCACCTTTGTTGAAATACGTGCCGGTGCCAATCAGACCTGTGCGCTTACGAGCGCAGGGATAGCCTACTGTTGGGGCAACAACTCCAATGGACAACTGGGCAACGGCTCAACCACCAGCAGCAGCACCCCGACTATCGTCACCATGCCCGCTGGTATCACGTTTGTGAGTATCAGCGTGGGCACCGGGCATACCTGTGCCCTTACCAGCACAGGCATAACCTACTGTTGGGGCAACAACTCCAATGGACAACTGGGCAACGGCTCAACCACCAGCAGCAGCACCCCGACTATCGTCACCATGCC
>JBKCGB010000111.1:0-25853 GCA_046303375.1 Roseiflexaceae bacterium | reverse complement strand
AGTGCGGCGCGAGCTTCGGCCATATCGTGAGGGTGAAAGCGATGCAGGTCGACACCACACGGGATGATTTTGATGCGATCTGGTGTCGCATCGTAGTGCCACACCATTTGGCGCAAGTCGAGTGTAGTCGCAGCCACGATGGTGTCAGCTTCACGCATTATTTTGTTTTCAAGCGCGATGCGGGTACCGGTTTCGCGCTCTTCGTCGCTCCGCGCCACGCTGTTTTTCATGGCGCCGAGTGTGTGAAACATGTGCACCAATGGGACACCCAACTGGGTACGCAGCTCGAGACCAATAATGCCTGATACAAAATAATGACTGTGGATGATGTCGTAGCGGTGATGATGGGCATGCGCATATGCCAGGATGCCATGAATGAATTCATCTTGGTAATCGAGGATGAGATTTTTGTCGTAGGGCGTCTGTGGTCCCGCAGGGAGGGTGACGAGTGTGACACCACGCTCTACTGGCGTTTGTACAGGTGTACTACTGTCTTGGCTACGGGTAAAAATATCCACAAAAATCCCGCGTCGGCCTAACTCACGACTGAGTTCACGCACATACACGTTCATGCCACCGGCTTCTTTGCCCCCTAGACCAGCCAACGGGCTGGTATGCACACTCAACATGGCCACACGCATGGCAATACCCCCACATCTGTTTGGTACCAAACGCTACGTATACACTCGACAAACAGATGCATCAACAATGACGAAAGTAGCGCGCAATCAGCTATGTGACGAGTAGAATGACACCGATGGTCAGTATAGCGCAGCATCCTGAAAGAACGATGAGTGCGATGAGCTTCCAGTCAAAGAGTTTGCGGTTGGGAGTCAAAATGCGTTCAAAGCCGTATACTGCCCAGCGATACTGTGGGATACTGCCCGTCTGTTCCCACGGAAACGCACGACCCAGGTCAAAGACGAATTCACTCATCGGCACCACAAAAATGGCCAATTCGCAGACCACAATCCGGCTATCCGGGGAGAGTTGATTGCTGATTTCGTCAATCAGCTGCGCCACTTTGGGAATTCGTTTCCATTCGGGGCGAATTCTGTTGCTTTCTTGGTGCTTGTAGACGAGGCGTGGTGTGCAGTGACTGTTGAGCCAACTCTGTGGCACGTAAACATGATCGTCGTGCGTGGAATGACTGTGACTGGTACGCTGCCATTTCATTGCCAGGTGTTGAAAGAGGTGCCCGTTGCCGAGACAGTCATGGCATGCGACATTGCCTGTGCCACGACACACCGTACACGCAGCCGTCTGTGTGCCATCACTACTCGTAATAGGACGGTTGTGACAAGTTGGACAGATCCGTTTGCCGTCAGTGCAGTGTGGGCAGGTGATGCGCGTTTGACTGCCAGGGACAACAATCTGGTCACGTATGTCGCCTTGTGATGGCTGAAGCGTTGGCAGGGTTAACTGCCAGCGATCAGTGGGTGAAACGCTGTCACTCACTGGCTCATCTGCCAGTGGACTGATGGTGGTCACCGGCTGTGGATGAAAGCGGGTTTCACTGATGCAGGTAAACGTGTAATGAAAAATCGTGCGATTTTGAATTGACGTAATGTTTGCAAGTCGCCCAAGCAATTTACGGCGGAACACATGTGCCTCACCCCAAGTATTGAGGAGTTCACGGATAATATCTGGTGTGCCCGTTTGTTGTGCAAATGCTAAACTTTCATTGATGATGTCTTGTTTGAGTGCTACTGCCAGCGCAACTTCGACGGGGTGCGCGGTCTGCGAGATGACTACTGGTTCTTGGTCGACCACAACGGTTGTTTGGGCGGTATGTTTGGTGTAAATACGGTGTAAATCGGCGACGGCTTCTGCCGCAGTACGGTAGCGGTCAGTCGCATCATAGGCCATGAGTTTGCGCATCACATCATCGACTTCACTGGGGATTCCCGTCCCGCCACGTTGGGTAATAGTGGGTACACTTGCAGTAATGCTTTCTTCCCAAGGAAGATTGCCAGCGAGCATTTCAAAGAGCATTACACCAAAGCTAAAAATATCGGAGAGATGGAGCACATCATTGGCGTCGGCGTGTTGCTCAGGTGACATATACGGCTTGGTGCCGAGTGCATTCACTGGAGCGGGAGTGGTGTGCTCTTGGGTGTCAAGCGCAATACCAAAATCAATGAGCGTGATACGTGCGGTGTTGTTGCTCCCATCAATCAGAATATTGTTGGGGTTGATGTCGCGATGAATGATGCCATTGGTATGGATGTAGTCAATGACATCAGCAATCTGTTGCGCGATCGGCAGTACTTGCTCAATGGGAAGTGTGCGATGCACTTTGAGGAGGTGGCGGAGCGACACACCAGGCGCAAAATCCATCACGATGTAGTGGAAAGCAGGCATGATGCCATGATCGTAGATGTGTGGAATAGCGGGATGTGCCAGGCGACTCATGATGCGTGCTTCACGCTGGAGCATCTGTGTCTCGTGGTCAAGGAGCGTTTGCGACATCTTGACGGCAAATTGGCGATGCGTGAGACTACGATGCCTTCCCAGCCAGACCCGTGCAGTAGCGCCACGCCCAATTTGGCGTTCCAGCATGTAATTGCCGACATTTAGCGACATGGGTTGGTTGGTCACAACACGCTCCCAGAATTTAGTAATGCGATGATGATTTGACGACAGGTACACCCGGTGTGGTAGTGCGCAGACGGTAGACGGAGGTACGAGCCGTGATGTAGAGCGTGCATAAATCATCATCTCCCCACGCCAAATTAGCGGGGAGCTCTGGCATGGCGATTACGCCGAGGCAGGTGGCATCGGGTGTGAAGACCCAGATACCAGTGGCACCAGTCACGTACACGTGACCAGCCTGATCTACTTTCATGCCATCTGGAGAACCCGGCTGTGGGTGATCCATATCAAACACCATGTGCGTATCGGTGAGTGCGCCATCCTGTGCAACGGCAAACGTGCGTACATGGCGCCGGCGCGAATCGCCAATGTAGAGCGTTTTTTCGTCGGGTGAAAAAGCCAACCCGTTGGGGCGATCGAAGTCACTCCCCACCAGCTGTATTCGGCCATCGGGGTGGACCGCATAGACGCCATTGAGGGGTTGTTCGCGCTGTGACTCGTCAATACCGTAGGGTGGATCCGTAAAGAACATAACGCCATCTGAGCGCACGACCACATCATTCGGGCTATTGAGGCGTTTGCCGTCGTAGTGATCGACAATCGTGTGTGCGTTCCCAGTGGCATCGCTTCGGCTCACGCGGCGATTTCCGTGCTCACATGCAATCACCATGCCCTGCGCATCACGGGTCAACCCATTTGCGTTGCCACTCGGATAGCGCCAGCGGCGTACATGTCCGTGGGGATGCCATTCGTAGATGCAGTTGCCGGGAATATCAGAGAAGCGCAATACGCCATCACACCACACTGGTCCCTCAGTAAAGAGAAATCCGCTAGCGATGCGTTCGGGGTGACCAGGCACAACAAGTGATTTGAGTTTCATGAAGTTTCCTCGATCCACGCAAAGGTGCGGGTGACTGCTTTCTTCCACAGGGCATACTGTTGCTCGCGGTGTGTGACAGGCATGTGTGCCGTCCAGCGCTGTGCTTCACGCCAATAGTGTTCGACATCAGCGAGGTCTTGCCAGATACCCACGGCGATGCCCGCCGCATAGGCGGCCCCCAAGGCGGTGGTTTCGGTGATGACCGGGCGTACCACGGGTACACCAACCACATCACTCTGGAATTGCATCAGGAGCTGATTGGCGGTCATCCCCCCATCCACACGCAGTTGCGTGATGGGCACACCGCTGTCCTGCATCATGGCATCGAGCACTTCGCGTGTCTGCCATGCGACTGCTTCGAGTGCGGCGCGTGCGATGTGGGCTTTGGTGATGTAGCGCGTCAACCCCACCATGACCCCACGCGCATCGCTTTGCCAGTAGGGGGCAAATAACCCGGAAAACGCGGGCACGATGTACATGCCACCATTATCAGGGACACTGGCAGCGAGTGCTTCGATGTCGCTACTGTTACTGATGATGCCCAGATTATCGCGTAGCCACTGGACGAGCGCTCCCGCGATCGCAATTGACCCTTCGAGGGCATAGATAGCCGGCTGATCGCCAAACTTGTATGCGAGTGTGGTGAGGAGCCCGTGTTGCGACGGAATGATGGTGGTCCCCGTGTTGAGGAGCATGAAACAGCCGGTGCCGTAGGTATTTTTGACGTCCCCAGGGCGAAAGCAGGCTTGTCCGACTGTGGCCGCATGTTGGTCGCCGAGTGCTGCCGCAACAGGGACGCCAGCAAGTAACCCGGTGGCATAACCGTAGATTTCACTCGAAGAACAGATGCGGGGTAGCATGGCCGATGGAATATCGAGTGCGGCTAGCATCGTGCTATCCCAGCTGAGCGTATGCAGATTCATCAGCAAGGTGCGTCCCGCGTTGGTGACATCGGTGACGTGGATGCCACCATTGCAGCCACCCGTCAGATGCCAAATCAGAAATGTGTCAATGGTGCCAAAGAGGGCGTCACCGTGCGCTGCATCATGACGCAATCCGGGGATGTTGTCGAGCAACCAGCGGATTTTGGGACCAGAAAAGTACGTGGCAAGTGGGAGTCCGGTGATAGCACGGTAGCGGTCATTGCCCACCGTCCCCGCAAGTGTGCGACAAATACCATCAGTACGCATATCCTGCCACACAATGGCATTCGCATAGGGTTGTCCGGTGTGGCGATTCCAAACCACGGTGGTTTCACGCTGATTGGTGATGCCAATCGCAGCAATGTCAGTGTGCGAAAGCGTCGCCGCCTGTAATGCCTCGCTGATGACCTGCTGGGTACGTTGCCAGATTTCGTGGGGGTCGTGCTCGACCCAGCCTGGTTGTGGGTAGAGTTGGGCGTGTTCGTGTTGCGCAACCGCGATGATCTGACTTGTCTGATCAAAAATCATGCAGCGGGTGCTGGTAGTACCTTGGTCAATGGCGAGGACGTATCGGCGCATATACAATCCCTCTCATACAACAACATCATCATTAGAGCGTATTATACCATTTGCCTTCTGCACGGGTGAATTCGGCACCCATGTGCATGTGCAAAATTCCCTCTTGACAAATACGACAAACCTGCGTAGTATTTTCTTAGGATTCTTTTTGAAACACGTGCCGTATAGGCATAAAGGAGGTGGTGCTCATGGGTAGTAGTCACATGCGTATGGGTATCACCGTTGAGGTAGCCCGTTAATCGAGTTGTCTCACCGGCGATACCCGCCTCCATTCCGCCCGTCGCAGTCATGCGACGGGCGGTTGGTTTTTTAGCACACAAAACCCTCCCACACGGCATATGCCATATGGGAGGGTCTGATAGACGAATGCTATGCTTTGGCTTCGCGTGCGCGCACCAGTTCGGGCTCGGCGGCAGGAGTCGCTGCTGCACCAGCATCGCCACGACCAGTCTGTGCCAAACCGACCACCAGGTCATTGGCATTGCCGATGATGGTTGCCCCAGCCAACTTGATGTCGCCAATGTGGATGGATTTGTCAAACGTGTCGAGGATGCTGACATCGATGCGGATTTCGCTGGGCAAATTCCCAGGCAATGCACGCACACGAAGCGTGTTGACGTGGTTGTAGAGGGCATCGCCACGGTGCACCAGAGGTGATACACCCTGCATGTGCACGGGCACGTCAATTTCCACGGTTTCGCTCATGTCAACAGCATGGAAGTCAACGTGAATGACGGCACGGCTGACGGGGTGGCGCTGATAGCTATGAATGAACGCGGTAATGGGCTCTTCACCAGCGACCTTGAGGGTCACGAGCGAGGTGCGGCCGGCGGCCTTCATGACTGCCGCAAATTCACGGGCATCGGCTTGCACGCTAATTGGTGCGAGATGTTTGCCATACACGGTAGCAGGGAGCACCCCTGCTTTGCGCAACCCGGCGACTTTTTTGCCGGTGACGGTGCGCTTGCTGAGATTGAGATCAATGGCCATACTAAAAACTCCTTGTGTCAGTACCTTCGCATGTGCTGCTACGGGATTCCCCAGGCACAAGAAGACATCATAGCATATTTGCTACGGGTGCGCCAATCGACGGACAATAGGGACGAATATTATTCGTTCCTACATGTGTGGTGCCACACGCACAGTGCGTTCGGCGTGGTACGACACCAGACCAACTGGCCCACCCTTAATACGACGTACGCCACTGCGGCGACAGATGTCCACATCTACGGCGGCTTCGCCACGGGCGCTGCTGTAGTAGGCGGCCAATGCAGCGGCCTGCATGATGACATCGTCGTGCAGGGTACGACCTTGAGCTTTGATGATGACATGCCCACCCGGCATATTGCGCACATGGAGCCATGTGTCGTGTGATTCGCCGATGGTAAATGTCACCAGTTGATTTTGGTGTGCATTGCGCCCCACATAGATGATGATGCTGTTGTCGAGCGGGATGCGTAGTGGCGGTTGCGGACGTACCCGTGCTTGGCGAGGCACATCGCTCGTGCGTACCCAGCCTGCCATGAGTGCATCGCGTGCCACCGATTCGATGGCTTCGAAGCTATCCGCCATGGTGAGGTAGACGAGTGTTTCGTCGATGCCTTGGATTTCGTCGCTGGCACGTTGGATGCGTTCTGGCAACCCGGCAATAGCTGATTTGGCTTTGTCGTATGCTTTAAATCGTTCTTGAGCTTGCAGTGATGGAGACGTATGCGGTACCAAGGTGATGCGTTCGCCATCGACTACGAGTTCGGTCATATCGGGACGGATTTCGTGCATGTACGCATAGATCATCTGCCCTTCCCACATCAGCCGTTCGAGGAGCTCGGCTTTGCTCATCTCTTGGCGCAAGGCGGCAAGTTGGCGTGCGATACGTTCGCGATGGTCGCCGATGCGTGTTGCGAGTGCATCACGGCGGCGCCGGTAATCACCAAGTGTTTCTCGAGGGGTTGCATAGGCGATGATGGCATCGTTGACCGATGCAATCTCTTTGAAGCGCCCCATATGGGTGAGGTGATAGGCGGCAAAGTGTTGTGGCACGCCATCACTATCGTGGATGATGCATGGTGTCGCCGCTGCCACAATCATGGCTTGCAATGCGTGCATGGTTGGTATTGCATCATCGTTGCCACGAAAGGTGGCTTCACGGGCCATTTGTGGTGATACCCCACGATACGCAGCTACGAGTGCTTTGGCGATGCTTGGCTCATGTGCGAGGGCGAGTTGGAGTGCACTGCCGTCATCGTGTCGTGGATCCGCCTTGGTTGGTGCTGGTGGCGCAACATACGGCTGTTGAGGCAGTGCCACACGCCGACTCATCTGTGCAGTCACGCGTTTCACGCATTCGAGTACGGTATTGTGTGCATCCACCAGAAAGACATTGCTCCGCTGGTCCATAATTTCGATGATGAGACGTACCTCGATTGCAGGTTCGGCAGGGTCGTCCGGGTTGCGTGGTTCGGGGTGTTTGGCTATACTGAGCGATATGATGCGTTCAAGGTCGGGTTGATGAATTGCAGTGATGCGCCCCCCTTCCACGTATTTGCGTAAGAGCAGGAGCAGTGGTGTACTCTGATCGACCCCACGGGGGATGCGCTGACTGTGGAGTGCAACCCGTGCGAGTTTGGGGTGTGCTGACAGCAACAACCAACGGCGCTGGTGGTGATGGTACAACTCAAGCGCAATACTGAGTGGTGATGCAATCACGCTGTCTTGGATTTTGGCACCAACGAACATTTGGAGTTCGTGGCAGATGGCCGTTACGGCAAGTGTATCGATAGTCATGTGAGTAAGTATACCAAGATGATGACGTACGACAACGAACTCAATCCACTGTTGCACGGTGCATCACCACAACCCTTGTTGCTGGTGATATCGGGACCGTCAGGAGTCGGCAAAGATGCCTTGCTAGCGCGATTGCGTGAATGCGCCGAAGATTTCCATTTTGTGGTGACTGCAACGAGTCGGCCGCCACGTGCGACAGAAATCGATGGTGTGGATTACTTTTTTTATGACACAGCGGGATTTGAGTCACTCATCGCACACAACGAACTCGTCGAGTGGGCAGAAGTGTATGGTCACTACAAAGGGATTCCCAAGCATAGTATTCGTAGTGGATTTGCATCGGGGCGCAACGTGATTTTGCGTATCGATGTGCAGGGTGCTGCCACACTCAAACGGCTGATTCCTGCGGCGGTACAAGTCTTTTTGGCGCCAGGGAGCATGGATGAGCTCAAGGCGCGCTTGGCTGGGCGTGGCACAGAAACTGCCGAACAATTTGAGCGGCGTATAGTGCACGCAGAGCGTGAAATGGCGCAAGTCAAGGCCTTTGATTATGTGGTCTTTAATCGTAACGAACGTCTCGATGACGCCGTTGCGCAAATTCGGGCTATTATAGTGGCAGAACAACAACGGGTGCGCCCACGCCGGATTGTGTTGTAACACGTCGCAGAGAAGGAACAAATGACAATGACGAGTATGAATTTGTATCAACGCTTGCAGCACGACATGAAAGAAGCAATGCGTGCCAAGGATCAGGTGCGTGTCGAAACGCTACGCATGGCCATGGATGCAATCAAAAAGAGTCTGCAAAACCAAGTGAAACAGGCCTATGATGCGGCGGGTGGGGATGCCAATCCGGCTGCCCAAGCAGTCCGTGATTCGGTGTCACTCAGTGAAGTCCAGATGATTGAGATTGTGGCCAAACAGGTCAAAACACGCCGTGAGTCTGTCGAGCAGTTTCGCCGTGGCAATCGCATGGATCTCGTTGCCAAAGAAGAGCAAGAAATCACAATTCTCGAAGGCTACCTGCCGCGTATGCTTTCGGCAGACGAGCTCCGACCGCGTATCCACGCTATCATCCAACAAGTGGGTGCACGAGGTGCTGCAGACATGAATCGCGTCATGCCAGTGGTCATGCAACAGTTCAAAGGACAAGCTGATGGGCGAGTGCTCAATCAAGTGGTCCGTGAGCTATTAGGGGCATAGGGAGATGTCACCGTGGTTGTTACAGTCATTACGGGTGGTCATTGCTCCGGCACAACGCGGGTTGTGGTTGGCGGGGCTCGTGTTGACTAGCTGTTTGTGGCTGGTGTTTGGCATCCAACCAGCATCGCTTGAGGGAATCTCAGTGGGTATTCCGAGCCCTGTCACCGTGCAGGCATCGCGCCGCGTGACGTATGTCAGTGACGTGCTCACGATGCAAGCCCAAGAAAGCGCCGCAAACGCACCGACGCTGATAAAGACACGTACTGATGTCTACAAAATTCCCCTATTGCGTAACCAACTCGTGACGTTGCTCGATTCCATCGAGCAAGTGCGTAATTCGCGTGATCCGTGGAAGAATCGTGTCGAAAACATCGATGCGCTTGACGAAAACACGCTTGAAGTGGCACTCATTCCATTTGAAACAGCACGGTGGTTGGCTGATTTGCCCAATTCCAAATGGGATAAACTGCGTACACAAATACTGACCATTTATGACCAGTCCATGATTGATGTCGGGAATCGCATCGATGTCAAAGTGGTGCAGACGCTGCGTGAATCCACCATTCCCAACTACATCGATACTGCCGCAGATGATGCCACACGAGATGTTATTTTGCGCTTTATCACGCCATATGTACAGGTCAATCTCACTATTGACGAAGAAGCAACGCTGCAGGCGCAAGCAGATGCCCGTGCCCGAGTCACACCGGTGACGGTCTCGATTCAACAGGGTGAAAATATCGTCCGAGCTGGAGATGTGATTACCCCGCTCATTCAAGAAAAACTGAAAGCGGTGGGTGTCCTTACGCCACAGCAAACATGGCTCCAAGTCATCGGTCAAGGAGTGATTGCAGCACTGTTGGCGCTGTTTTTTACCATGGCGCTGTGGCATGTTGATCGCAATGCGGCAACGCGTCGTGCTGAATTATGGGCACTGGTGGTGTTGATGGTAGCGACCATCTTCCTGACGCGTATCGGGGTGGGGATCTGGCCCAACTTGGTAGCTGCATCGCCTATCGTGATGGCCGCACTCCTGGTTTCGACCTACTACGGGCTGCGGAGTGCCATTATCACCACGATTACCATGGGATGTGCCATCTTGTTGATTGCCAACGGGTCAGTGCTTCAGGCCATACCTCCTTTCATGGCCGCACTGTTTGGGAGTATTCTGACACGGCGTGTTGACCGTTCGCAGGACTTTCTCAAGGCGGGTGGTGTCGCCATGGTGGTCGGTGCATTGACTGCGTTTGGGCTACTCTTGATGTTGGAACGCACCGCAGAATGGCATAGTGTGTGGCCGTTGATTGTGACGAGTGGTATTGGGGCACTGATTTCTTCGTTGTTGGCACTCAGCCTGTGCGGACTCTATGGCAATCTGGCTGGCATGGTGTCTGGATTGCAACTTCTCGAACTTGCGCACCCCAATCAACCCTTGTTGCAACGGCTCGTTCGCGAAGCCCCAGGCACGTATTACCACAGTATTGCAGTCGGTAATCTGGCCGAAAGTGCCGCAGAAGCGATAAATGCGGATGGCCTCTTGTTGCGTGTGGCATCGTACTACCACGACATTGGGAAAGTCAAACACCCGTTTTATTTCACCGACAATCAAAGTGATGGTGTCAATTTGCATGATGCACTCGAGCCACAAGAAAGTGCGCGCATCATCATCGACCATGTGCGTGATGGCGTGCAAATGGCGCGTGAAGCACGACTGCCGACCAAGTTGATTGAGTTTATTGCGACCCATCATGGTACAACGTTGGTGCGCTATTTTTATAACAAAGCGCGTGAAACAAACCCGGCCGTGGATGCGGCCGACTACACCTACCCAGGACCGAACCCCCATACCCGTGAGCAAGTCATCATGATGCTTGCAGACGGAGTAGAAGCCACAGTCCGATCCAAAATCCAGAGTGGTGCGGCAGTGTCCAAAGAAGGCGCAACAGTGGAATCGATTGTGAACTCGATTATTGATGAACGCCTGCAAAGTGGGCAACTTGCGCATTCGCAGGTGACACTCCACGATATATCGCGTATCCGGGATGCGTTTATTACCACGCTCAAGGGGATTCACCACTCACGTATCGATTATACGCCGGCAACACCGCACCCGAATGGGGAACCTGTGGTGGAGCCCCAAGGACACATATGAGCCAATTTCTCGTGGATGTGCAGTGTGCGGATACGCTCGATGCAGGTCTAATTGACATGGCACTGATTGAGCGTGCGGTGCGCCTGACGTTGCAGCAACAGCACGTCACTGACGCATGTGAACTGAGTGTGTATGTGACCACTGCCGATGAGGTGCATCAGCTCAACCGTGACTATCGCCATATCGACAAACCAACCGATGTACTCTCGTTTGCAGATGACGGTGCAGATACACCCTTTGTATTGCCCCCAGAAGTGCCACGCTATCTCGGCGACATTGCGATTTCGTGGCAACATGTGGTTGCACAAGCGCACGAATACGGGCACAGCGAGGCGCGTGAACTGGCGTTTTTGACGGTACATGGAGTCTTGCACTTGCTCGGTTACGACCACGAACGTGGTGCCGATGATGATGTACTAATGCGGCAACACCAAGACGAAGTGATGGCGTTGTTGCAACTCCCACGGACCACAGTGTCATGACGCGCACACCACGCCATATCACGCTGCGTGCATCGTTTGGGTATGCCATGCGTGGCATCTGGTTTGTGGCACGTTCCGAGCGCAACTTCCAAATTCACTTGGTTGCGGTACCGCTGGTTGTGGCGGCAGCCTACTGGGTGCAGTGTACACCAACAGAGTGGGCCATACTATGCATGGCAATGGGGTTTGTGCTGGTGGCCGAGGCGCTCAACACGGCAATCGAGCGTGTTGTCGATTTGGTCAGCCCTGAATACAACACGTTGGCAGGGCACGCCAAGGATGTGGCAGCAGGTGGAGTATTGTTGGCGGCCATCACCGCAGTAGTCGTGGCAGTGTGGATATTGGGGGTACCGTTGTATCAGCGGTTTGTACTATGAATGTGCTTGTGTTGTCGCCGTATGCACCATGGCCACCGTACGGTGGTGGTACCATGCGCATCTATCAGTTGATGCGTGGGATTGCACAGCAGCATACTGTCACCTGCCTGTCGTTTGTTGCTCAGCCAGCATCGATTGCAGCGTGTGCCGCACAGATTGCACCTGCCACACTGGTGGCAGTCGAGGGGCCAGCACCGCGCACACTCCGTCAACGTGCCTGGCAGATGCTGGTCAGTCCATTACCAGATATGGCGCTACGCAATCGAGACGATACCTACACCGCACGCCTGACGCAGATTCTTGATACGCATCACATTGACGTTGTGGTTGCTTTTAGTATTGAAATGGCGCCCTATTTGCAGGTGGCACGCCACCGCGGGATTGCCACGGTACTCGATGAATTCAATGCGGAGTATATCATCCAAAAACGGGCAGCACTAACTGATGCGCGCCAGCCACGTCGTTGGCATGCAGCGCTGTATTCACTGGTGCAATGGGGTAAGCTCCAACGCTTCGAAGCACGTGCGATTGCGCAGGCAACTGCGGTTACGGTTGTTTCGCATGATGATGCGGTCATGCTGCAGCACTTGGTCCCACAGTGTGTCGCCACAGTCATCCCCAATGGAGTGGACACGGCTTATTTTGCGGCGACTGATGTGACGGCCATCGACTATCCGCGTCCAACCGTTGTGTTTAGTGGCACGCTCGACTACCGTCCCAACGTGGATGCAGTACGCTGGTTTGTCAATGCTGTCATGCCGCTGTTGCGCCAGCAGATCCCTGCGATAGACTTTGTGGTGGTTGGGCGTCGACCAACAGCAGAGCTACAAGCGATGCACGCTGCTGGAGTGGTGCAGTTGACGGGAGAAGTTGCTGATACGCGTCCGTATTTGTGCGGTGCAGCAGTCTATGTGGTTCCGATGCGCATCGGTGGTGGTGTCCGACTCAAACTCCTGGAGGCGATGTCACTTGCACTCCCAATTGTAAGTACGACTCTCGGTATCGAGGGGATTGACGAATTCCCCACCCACTGCTGTCGCCTTGCTGATACACCCGCTGCGATGGCACAGGCCATTGGTGACATCATCATGCAACGCACAGTGGTGAGCGGTGCGCGTGATTTTGTTGTGGCGCATTATGACTGGCAGGTGATTATCCCACGCTTCACGGCACTCCTTGAGTCCGTTGTGTCGCAACGCCCTGTTGGTAGGGTATAATAGACGTACTTCCACACACGTACACATGGCTCTGCCGAGAAAGTTTGCACGATGAATGATGCGCGCACCCAAATGCTCGAACGTATGTATGAAGACGAAACACTCGTCGGTGATTTGGCTGGCGAACAAGCCACAACGCTCCGTCAGTGGGCAATAACAACTGCTGAAACGTATCTACAACGTAGCGATATTGATGATGCAACAGCGGCCAACATGATTCGTGCGGTGCGTACGGCGACCCGTGTGGCTGCCAGCAATGGTGGTGCCCCCATGACTGCCCAAGCCCATCTCAACCAATTATTGGCGGTGCCGAGTACGACAATTGCGATTCGTACGACCCCGTTGCATACCCCACCAGTGCCATGGTGGCGGCGCATATTTTCATTTTGGCGCAAAGGATAATCAGTATGCCACGCAAAAAACCAAGTGATATGCCCGCAAAGAGCGATATTATTACGCTCATCTCACAAATCAAAGACTGGCGTGTGCTCCTGCTCATTATCGTGCTCATACTTATCGTGTTCTGGTTTAGTCCGCCCCAAGAAGTAACTGCGCCTCCGCCTGATTCCACAGATTCTACAGAGCTCGATCAGGGGACAACTGATGGAACGCAGGTGGTGCAACTATTCAACACAACAGCGGCACTTATCTACCCGGATAAGGCGGACGCTCGCACACCCCCACCGCTCTACACGGCATTTCTCAACGATATCAGTGCCGCCACACAATCCATCGACATTGCGGTATTTGATATCGATCTCCCCGAATTGGGACAAGCGTTGTTGGATGCTCATGCACGTGGTGTGACCGTGCGTGTTGCTTTTGACGATGAAAATCTCGAGGATGCACGGGTAGCTGCCCTAATTGGTGACTTGCAAGATGCCGGTATTGCGGTGCAAGGTGATGGACGTGAGCCATTTATGCACGAAAAAATCGCCGTGATTGATAGTTCCATTGTGTGGACGGGTTCGTGGAATATGACGATGAACGACACCTACCGCAACAACAATTTCATGTGGCGCATAGTCAATCCATCGATGGCCACCAGCTATCGCCAAGAAATCGACCAACTGATGTCAGGGACGTTTGGCACCTACAAAACGAGTTATGCCCCTCACCCCAAAATCCCCTTACCTGATGGCCAAATCGAGTATTTTTTCTCACCAGAGGATGGCATCAATCAGTATGTGGTTGAAGCATTGAACAATGCGCAATCGCGCATCGTATTCATGGCGTTTTCGTATACAGACAAACTGATTAGTCAAGCCATGATTGACGCACACAATCGAGGTGTCAGTGTCCAGGGTGTGATGGAAGCACAAAACGCAAATGGTACAGGTGCCGTGTTTAATACACTCGCAGATGCCGACATCGATATTCTGCGTGATGGTAACTGCTATATCATGCATCACAAGACGATAATCATTGATGATGAGCTTGTGGTTACCGGATCGTATAATTTCACCAAAAGTGCCGAAAAGAGTAACGACGAGAACTTGCTGATGATTCGTAGTCCGCAGCTCGCAACGCAAGCACTTGCTGAATACACGCGCGTGCGTACGCAAGCTGAAGAACCACTAACGTGTGGACGGTAATCGCCACATAGGATGAGATGAGGTACGGTGTGACGAAACTGGCGAAGGTGATGGCAGGGTTCGGCGTGGTGTTGGCCGTGGTATCGGTGGTGAGTGGACAGTTTGCAGCATTTCTCATGGGGTTACTCCAGGGAATTGCAGAGTTTTTGCCCATTTCTTCGTCAGCACATCTCATCCTGTTGCCGTGGTTGTTTGCTTGGGAAGACCCACTCCTGCATTCATTGACATTCGATGTTGCGCTGCATGTCGGCACGTTGGCTGCCATCATTGCGTATTTTTGGACGGATTGGATGACACTGCTCCGCGCACTACCGCAACTCTTCAAACGGCAACAGACGCCCGCAGTGATGATGGTGTGGGGTGTGGTATTGGGCACCATTCCTGCTGCGATAGTGGGTCTGTTGTTGCAAGATGTGATTGAAACCTCGTTACGCCACCCCATCCAAATTGCGGTAGTGCTGGCGGTGATGGGTGTAGTCATTGCCGTCGTCGATATCCGTAGCCGAGCACAGCGCAGTCTTGCACAACTCACATACCGTGATGCGGTGTGGATTGGCATTGCACAGTCATTGGCGCTGATTCCTGGTGTATCACGCTCTGGGGCCACCATGAGTGCAGGGCGTCTACTCGGATTTGATCGTGTCGCTGTGGCCCGATTTTCGTTTTTGTTGAGTATGCCAATCACCCTGGCAGCAGTCGTCGGTAAAGCACCCGATTTGCTTGCGATTCGTGGTGGCGATGTGCTTACTACGCTCATCGGTGTGCTGACTGCTGCGGTCACCGGTGTGCTCGTGATTGACCTCATGTTGCAGTGGATTCGACAACTCGGCTTTGTCTGGTTTGCCTACTATCGTATCGTCTTGGCATGTGTGGTGGTCGCCGTGTGGTTTGTACGCGGGTAAGGTGCAACTATGGATACATATACTAGTGGGGTATTGCGTCAACGGCTAGCGGCGCTTGGATTGCAAGGGCATGCGCTTGATGCGGCATTTGATGCAACATCCGCAGTCGTTAATCCCGATGATTTGCGCATCGTGGTAACTGGGCTGGGGGTGGCTGCTCCCCTCGGCATCGGTGTTGATGCGTTTTGGCGGCGCATGTGTGCTGGTGAAAGTGGCGTTGGTCTCGTCCAAGGACTCGACATCGGTGATGCCGCAGTGCGCATTGCTGCGCAAGTGCCTGCATTCGTGCCGCAAGACTACATGGATGCCAAAGAAGCACGACGTCTATCGCGTGCCAGCCAGTTGGCTATTGCTGCCGCACGAATGGCAGTTGCTGATGCGCATCTCTCCATCACCGATGAAAATCGCCATCGGATCGGTGCCATGATCGCTGATGGGTCGTCGTCTGCATTTGACACCGAACAAGCGGTTGAGACCATCATGACGCGTGGTGCAGCCAAAGTGAATCCATTTTATATCACGTTGTCGTTGCCAAATATGCCGTCGTGTCAAGTCTCTATTCAACTCGGTTTGACGGGATTTAACACGACCATTGCCACCGCATGTGCTGCAAGCACGCAATCAATCGGCGAGGCGGCGCAGGTGTTGTTGCGTGGCGATGCCGACGTGATATTGGCAGGTGGAAGCGAAGCGCCCATCGCCAAGTTGGGCTTGGCCAGTTTTGCTGCAGCCCGTGCCTTGTCGATGCGCAACGATGACCCGACACGTGCATCACGCCCGTTTGATGCGAATCGCGATGGGTTTGTGCTCGGTGAGGGCGCCGGTATTCTGGTGCTTGAACGCTTGAGTCATGCCAAAAAACGTGGCGTGCCCATCATCGCGGAATTGCTTGGTTATGGCTCAACCAGTGATGCCTACCATGTGACATCACCACACCCCGAGGGACGCGGTGCTATTCGTGCCATGCAGCTTGCAATGGCAAATGCACAACTGACCATTGATGACGTTGATCACATCAACGCACATGCGACGAGTACACACATCGGTGATATCGTGGAAACAGCTGCTATCAAACAGGTCTTTGGCAGCCGCGCCTATCAAATCCCAATTACTGCATCCAAATCCATGATAGGTCACCTGACTGCGGCAGCTGGCGCTGTCGAAGCCGTTGCAACCGTGTTGACGTTGCGCGACCAGATAATTCCTCCGACCATCAATTTGGATCAACCAGATGCACAATGTGACCTCGATTATGTGCCCAATGTGGCACGTAACGCGCAGGTGCGTGTTGCGCTGAGTAATTCGTTTGGATTTGGTGGCATCAATGCGGTGATCGTGTTGCGGCGTTGGGAGTCGGTGTAGTCGTGGATACGTCAATTGCGACCACAACCTGGGGGATTGTCGGGCATCGTTGGGCCATTGAAATGGTGCAGCAGGCGGTGGCCGCCCAACGCACTGCACATGCCTACCTGATTAGTGGGCCACGGCATGTGGGCAAAGCGTTGCTCGCACTACGCATGGCGCAACTGCTCAACTGTGAACAGCAGGGGGGGACCCCATGTGGTAGCTGTCGTGCTTGTAAACGTATTGCGCATGGTAATCACCCCGATGTACGTCATGCCAGCCTAGTGACCCAAGCGGCGGCTCTCAAAAGCGATGAAGCAACGCGGCAGCGTGACCTGCGCATTGATACGATTCGCACGGCGTTGACTGATATTACGCTGCGTCCATTTGAGGGGCGGCGGCGCGTCTTTATCATCGACGACGTGGAACGCCTGAGCGAAGGTGCCGCCAACGCCATGCTCAAAGTGCTCGAAGAGCCACCACCACACGCCACCCTGATCCTGATTGCCCACACTGCCGGTGATGTGATGGCGACCATTGTGTCGCGCTGTCAGAGCATCAAATTGCGCCCGGTGGCGCGTGATGCCATTGCCCACTGGTTGACCACACAGGGTGTGGCCGCTGAGACCGCACACGTGTATGCTGCATGGAGCGAGGGTCTGCCAGGTCTGGCCGATTATTATGCGCATCATCCGGATGCAGCGCAGCAGCTCCAGCACCAACTCGACGAGTTGTTGGCGCTGTCGACACGCCCCTTGCACGAATGCTTTAAATGGGTGGAAGAGCAGAATAAGGCGTTTCGTGGCGGTGAGCAGAGTGATGTCTACGCAACACTCACCTTGTGGCAACGCTGGTGGCGTGATGTGCTTATCACCGCTGCTGGTCTCCCAGATGCGATAACCTGGGTTGATCGCGCCGCTGACATTCGCCGAGTGGCGAGTGGGACGGGGGTGCTTCCTGCTGCGCAGTTTGTCCGTTTATTGACACAGGCAGTTCGTCAACTCCGTGAAAACACCAATCCACAACTGGTGTTTGAGCACCTCATTCTACAGCTCCCTGACCGTCATTGAGTGAAAGGATACCACGTGTCCACACCAGCAGCGATTGTCCTCCAAAACGTCACCAAACGCTTTCAACAGGTGACCGCCGTTGATGCGATTAACCTGGAAATCCGCGATGGCGAATTCTTTTCTATGCTTGGTCCATCAGGATGCGGCAAAACGACCACGTTGCGTATGATTGCCGGATTCGAATTTCCCACCGAAGGAGCCATTTATCTCGCTGGGGAACATGTAGAGCGTGTGCCCGCATATCAACGCAACGTGAACACCGTATTCCAGTCATATGCACTCTTTCCACATATGACGGTGGCTGAAAATGTAGGTTTTGGTTTAGAAATGAAGGGCGTCAAACGGAGCGAAATTACTGCACGGGTCAATGAAGCACTCACCATGGTGCAACTGCAACAATATGGTGCACGTCAGCCCAAACAACTCTCTGGTGGGCAACAACAACGAGTAGCTTTGGCGCGTGCACTCGTGAATCGCCCCAAAGTGCTCTTGCTCGACGAACCATTGGGTGCCCTCGACCTCAAACTCCGCAAAGAAATGCAGATTGAACTCAAGCGTTTGCAACAAGAAGTCGGCATCACGTTTATTTATGTGACACACGACCAAGAAGAAGCGCTTACGATGAGTGACCGTATTGCAGTCATGAATCACGGTCAATTGTTGCAAGTAGGCTCACCCACAGAAATCTATGAACGCCCATCGTGTCAGTTTGTTGCAGATTTTATCGGGGAAGCAAACTTTTTGTCAGGGCGAGTGACCCACATCGAGGGCGCCTACGCCACACTCGCCATCAATGATGCCATGACACTTACCGGGTTACTGCAGGGGACGACGACTATCGGTGCGACGGCGACGATGGCAATTCGTCCCGAAAAATTGCGTTTATTGATGCAACCACCAGACAACATGGTCGCATTGCCCGCACAAGTTGTGCGTGTCGTCTATATCGGCAGTGATACGCGTTTGACCGTTGAATTGGCCAGCGGAATAACCATTGATGTCTGGGAGCAAAATAATCGTTCTACACTCGATCGTGATGCCTACTGGCAACGTGGCGAGCGCGGTTTTGTAAGCTGGAACGCAGATAATGCCCTCGTGCTGACACAATAGGAGCCCTCCGTATGACTACACGCTCCGAAATGGAACTTCCGCCAGCTCACCAACACGCCCAACGCCGTCAACTGCGCCTTTTGTTGGCGCCAGGACTTTTTTGGTTGACGTTCTTTTTTGTGATTCCCTTGATTATCGTGTTGCTCTACAGCTTTGCGACTCCTGCACCAGCAGGACGCGGCGTGGTCTGGCAATTTAGTGTTGACAGTTATGCCACACTCTTCAGCAAAGAGCTCTACGTCAATGCCTATTGGCGCTCATTGCTTGTCGGTATTCAGACGACTGTCATTTGTCTGTTGCTCGGCTATCCGTTGGCATTGGCGATTGTGCTGGCTCCACCACAGCGTCGCATCATCTTGCTCTTTTTGGTGTTGATTCCCTTCTGGACAAACTTTCTGGTGCGCACGTACGCCTGGATGCTGATTTTGAGCAATAATGGCATCATTAATTCCATGTTGGAAGTGTTAGGATTCGCCAAACAAATCCTCTATCCGACTGAATCTGCGGTGCTCATTGGTCTCATCTATGGGAATCTGCCGTTCATGGTGTTGCCACTGTATGCCTCACTCGCCCGTTTCGACTTTACCTTGATGGAAGCCGGTAGTGACCTCGGTGCCAACGGGTGGTGGCGATTTTGGCGCATCATGTTCCCGTTGACACTCCCTGGGATTGTGGCCGGTGCGGTCTTGGTATTTATTCCTACTGTTGGTCAGTTCGTGGTCTCCGACTTGCTCGGAGGTGCCAAAGTTGATTTGCTAGGCAACCTATTGCAACGCCTGTTCACTCGTTCAAATCCACCAAATTGGCCGCTTGGGTCGGCCATGGCCGTGGTATTCATGGCACTCGTCACTCTCGTCGTGATTATCTACTTTCGTGCCACAACGGAGGAAGATCGATGATTGATTTCTCCACTTCAACCAAGGTGGTGCCCGATTCGGGGCGACACACGTTTGGTCGGCGCTTACTCGATGTGCATGCCTGGCTCGTCTATGTTTTTTTGTATGCACCAATCGCGATTCTTGTCATCTTTTCGTTTACCAAAGACGGCTTTGGCGTGCGTTGGACGGGGTTCACCCTCAAGTGGTATCAGCGCTTGTTTGACGATGAGCGTATGATGGCTGCTGCCCTCAACACCTTGTGGGTGGCACTTTTGGCCACCATCATCTCAACGATATTGGGCACTTTGCTCGCACTTGCCATGGAACGCTATCGCTTCCGCGGTCGAGCCGGACTTGACGCCCTGTTGTATTTGCCGATTGTGATTCCCGAAATTGTCATGGCGCTAGCGCTACTCGCATTCTTCTCTTTTTCGTTTGGGATCGTGGAAACACTGTTCGGTGTGCAGCTGCGCATGAACATCTGGACCGTTATCTGTTCACATGTGGCTTTTTGTGTGTCATTTGTAGTGGTGGTGGTGCGCGCCAGCCTCAAAGGATTTGATGTGCGCCTCGAAGAAGCTGCGGCAGATCTTGGTGCTGATCCAACCACTACATTTTGGCGTATCACCCTCCCGCTCATCATGCCAGGGGTGATAGGAGGGGCGCTGTTGGCATTCACCTTGTCGCTCGACGATTTCATCATTAGTTTCTTTACTATTGGGCCAGGCACGAACCTGTTGCCAATCGAAGTCTATGGTCGCGTCAAGCGTGCCATCACCCCACAGATCAATGCCATCTCGACGTTGATGCTCTTGTTGTCGATGATTCTTGTCTTTTTGTCGCAGTTTGTGCAACGTCGGCGGGTATAGCATCGTTTGCATCATGCGTTGTGTATTTTCGTTATACTAGTATTGAATTGCATTGTGAAAGGACTACTCAATGAAGCAATTGTTGCGTTTGATGTTGCTGGTAACCGTGGTCAGTGTATTGGTCGCATGTACGGCGGCACCTGCACCAGAAGCAACTGGGAATGTGGATACTGCCCCTGCTGCTGATGGAGTTGACCGGAGCAAACTTGCCAAAGAGCTCTACTTTTATAACTGGACTGATTACGTGGACCCGCAGATTTTGGCGGATTTTGAGGCTGAATACGGTGTCAAAGTCATCCTCGACACATACGATGCCAACGAAGATATGATTGCCAAAGTGGCAGCCGGTGGCTCAGGCTATGATATTGCGGTACCATCCGATTATGCCGTACAGACGATGGTCAATGCGGGTCTTGTACAAGAGCTGGATTTGAGCTTGATTCCCAACTTGGTGCATATTGAGCCCACCCTGCTTAACAAATACTTTGACGAAGGGAACAAATACTCGGTACCGTACATGTATGGCATATCAGGGATTGCCTACAACAAGTCGGTGTTTACGGCCACACCAGATAGCTGGGCGATGATTTTTGAGCCAGCCAATATCGAGCAGTATGCGGGGAAATTTAGCATGCTCGATGACGAGCGCGAATCACCGGGTGCCGCCTTGCGCTATCTGGGCAAATCACTCAACGAAACAGACCCAGAAGCGCTGGCACAAGCACAGGCCATTCTGACTGCACAGAAGCAGTATTTGGCAGCATACAATAGTAGTGATGTGAATCGTAAGATGTCGAGTGGTGAGTATGTGATGGCGCATGCGTGGAGCGGTGCGGCTATGCAAGCACGCAACGGCCTCGAAGGTGAATTTGAAGGGAATCCTGATATCGGCTTCTTTATCCCTAAAGAAGGCGGTATGATCTGGATGGACAACATGGTCATTCTCAAAGATTCCCCAAATGCATATACTGCACATGTCTTCATGAATTTTGTAACCCGCCCTGCGGTATCGGCGCAAAACACCAGCTACATTGGTTACTTGACCCCCAACAAAGATGCAGTTCCGCTGCTTGATCAAACAGTACGTGATTTGTATGCGGAGGGATTCGCCCCCGATGCTGAAGTCTCCAAACGCCTAGAATGGGCCGTGCGCAACGACGAAACAGCGATTTTCAGCGATGTGTGGACGGCAGTCAAAGGCGAGTAGTGATCGGTGTTCAGTGGTCTACACGGGGGAGTGGCGTACCACTCCCCCGTGTTCACGTTGTGTACACCCTGCTGTATATTGCTATGCCGTATACTCTGGTCAGGATACATCAATGACTGGAGTTCTGATGCTACCATTACACCTGACACTCGGCCCATTGGCACTGCGTGTCCACAACATTGAGCGTATGTATGCGTTTTATGCACAAGCATTGCAACTCAAACTGTTGCAACAATCGAGTGTAGATGGCTCGTGCATGCTCGGTAGTGAGACACAACCACTGCTCCATTTGATTCCCGATACTACGGCGCAGCCCGCACCACGTAGTGCTGGGTTGTACCATGTTGCATTCCTCTATCCTAGCCGGGCCGCACTTGCGAGTGTCGTGCGTCACTATACGTCGTTGGGGTTGCGCATCCAAGGTGCATCAGACCACGGCGTCAGTGAAGCGTTTTATTTGGCCGACCCAGAAGGCAACGGTATTGAGCTGTATGCGGATCGTCCTATGGCGCAATGGCCGCGTACGAGTGATGGCACATTGGCAATGGTAATTGACCCCATCGATATTGACGGCATCATGGCATGCCCAGTCGAGGTAGCAGCACCAGTCATTGGGCACATGCATCTCCATGTCAGTGATCTGGCACGTGCGCAGGCGTTTTATCATGGTGTACTTGGTTTTGATGTGATGCAACGCTATGGTGGTCAGGCTGAATTTGTGTCGGCAGCCGGCTATCATCACCACCTCGGTTACAACGTGTGGCGTGGGCGCAATATTCCACCCGCACCCACCAATGCCACGGGGCTGATGTGGTGGACTATCAATCTGCACGATGCGGATGCGTATATGGCATTGAAAACACGCATCACTGCCGCTCATATCGCCTACGACGAACACGACGATGCGCTGTGGGTGCGTGATGGCGATGGTATTCAGATACGGATTGTGGCCGCCTAGTACGACATGCCAAACGCCGCCCCTGAGAGGAAACTCTCAGGGGCGGCGTTGCGCGCGAGTTAGTGACCACCCAACGCACTGGTGTCGACATCGCCTACGGCAAAGAAGCCGAGCGCACCTTTGCCAACATTGGCGAATTTATGTGTGACCATCGGGTAGAGTCCGTCCTCGGCGAAGCTGAACTCCACAAAGCCACCTTGGGCTGCCTGTAAATCGAGTACCTGTGAGCCACCTTGGCGGGCATCGGGCTGGAGCAGGTAGCTGCCTTCTTTGTAGACGGTATCGAATACCGTGCCCACAATATGGAAGGCGCTATTCTCGCTCGGACCATCATCGACTACCCACACGCGGTAGCGCTTATTGGCTTCCACATGAATGGGGGCGAACTTGTACTGGTTGTAGTAGCCGTTAAAGACCACTGCATCCCACTGTTCGTTGACCATCTTGGTCAAGCTGCCTTCTTTGCCCTGTGGTCCGAGGTAGAGCTCACTCTGGATCATGACGAATTCTTTCTCAACTGGCGCCAAGCTGGGTGGGTCGATGATGATGGCACCATACATGCCGTTGCCGATATGGTGGAGTGCCGGCGCCGTGCCACAGTGGTACATGTAGGCACCGGCGTATTCGGCTTTGAACTCGTAGACCAGCGACTCACCCGGGTTGATGGTCTTCATCTTTTCGTTCCAAGCCACTTTGCTGGCATGGAAGTCAATCGAATGCCCCATTTTGCCCTTGTTGGTCAGCGTAAAGCGGAACGTGTCACCGATATTGCCGTGGTAAACGGGACCGGGTACTATGCCGTCGAATGACCACATCATCTGGGTGACACCAGGAGCAACCTCGATTTCGCTTTCAACTGCATTGATGGTGATTTCGTGCACGGTGCCCTCAGCCTTGGCTGGCAACACGGGGTCGCGCGCCTGCCATGTATCACTCGGCATGGCCTTGGCATCGATTTTGGCACTTTCGTCGGCTGCAGGTGCTGGAGCGTTGACCGTGTCGTAGTCCGAATGTGCTGCCATGCCCTTGACGTTGATCTTCATCTCCATGCCTGATTCCCGATGGCCGGGCAAGGTGCACCACGCCAATACAGAATCGGTGAGCCCCCCCACAGTAATAGTCTCTTCTTGCCCGGTGACGAGTTCGGCTGTACCCGATGTCCCGTTGATTTTGAGATCGTGCACCATGGCGCCGACATTTTTGACATGCAATTTCACATTTTCGCCGGCATTAATTTCGATAGTGTCGGGTTTGACGTACATGTCGCCGAGCTCGATTTCGATCACCTGCTCAGGCTCGCCTGTGGTTGTGGTCGGAGTGTTGCCACAACTCGTGATGACGAGTGTGAGCACGAGCATGAGTACAACCCAGATGCGGTAACGAATCGTTGAACCTTTCATTGTCGGCCTCCTTCAACGCCGTACAATTTACATATCTGTAAATTGTTAAGTTATATACTAAAAGATTAAAAGAAATTTGTCAAGGGGTATTAATAGAATTGTTTCACAAAGTTGTGCAATAGAATGGCGGAGATTAAAAACTGATATATCTATTTATCATGCATTAATTATCTAGTGATACACCATACACTATTGCCAAACAATGCAAACAGTGCTATATTCGATAACAATTTCACAGTTATAAGGGGTACAAACACCATGTCATGTGAGTGTATGTATCGTTTACAGTACGCATATGCGCCTCGAAATTACACGTAAAACTGATCTTGCAATACGAGCGTTGGTTGTACTTGATCAGCAGGCACAAAAACTCAAAGCGAGTATGCTTGCGACGCATATCAGCACGACGAGTGGTTTTTTGTCACAGGTGATGACGCCGCTCGTAGCGCGGGGCTGGGTGCGTTCCGAGCCAGGACCGACTGGTGGGTACCTGTTGCGAGTGCAGACCAGCACTATCAGTGTGATGGATGTTATCGAGGCTGTTGAGGGCAAAATGGACGAAACGCGGTGCGTGTTATTTGAGCGTGCATGTGACAGTAATAATCCATGTGCCATGCATGGCCCGTGGGGGCGTGCCCGTGCCGAGATGATCAGCGAACTGCGCTCCACCACGTTGGATCAACTGCAGTTACCGCAGGTGTAGTCAGTAGCTACGCTTTGGATGCATGGTATCACGTGGGAATTACCTAGATTCATCACGCGTGTACGGGTTAAACTGGAAAATGACTGGTTGTGATAGTGGTAATCCGATAATGGCTTGACCGATACGTAGGTTGAGCACGTCGTAATCTTCGATGACATCGACATCGACCGTTTGGGTTTGCACAGTCTGGGTTCCAATCGGTGTAGTGGTAATCTCTTGGATGCGTCGTTTGCCATAGAGTTGCTTGATAAATTCGCGTGAGCTAGCATCGTTGACCCGAAATGCGATGGTGGTAAGGAACCCAGATAAGAGACTTTTCGCTAATGGTTCACCGTATGCTTCATATATTTGCGCGACATTTTGTATACCAATAATGAATTTTGCGCCTAGACTTCGCCCAAAGTTGACGCCATTATCGATATGCTGAAGATGCGGTATGAGACGAAATTCATCGATGACAAACCAGACATTCCCTTCGCTGCGTGTGCGACTAAGTGCTTCTTTGATGGCAAAGTCGAGAATCAAGCGATAGATTGGTGTTAGTATGTTGCCCACTGAAATATCGTATTCGATGAAGACGAATTTGGCATTTTTGTTGCGTACAAGTTGTCGTACAGACATAGTT
>JBKCGB010000110.1:0-20041 GCA_046303375.1 Roseiflexaceae bacterium | reverse complement strand
CAATAATTCGGGCAAATTGTCCATCCAGTCGCGTAATGCGAGGAGTCGACGATTCAGTCGAGAGTGGCTGATTGTACCGGATAAATAATGCAATTGGTGCATCACATCAAGGGCGATACGATGATTATTGGCAAAGTATTTGCGGCGACAAGTGCAACGGTGACGACTTCGCTATCCGGAACTCCAGCGCGCACGTCCGTGTGATAATCAAGATTGGTCATGGCGGTATCAATCAGGACAAACGTTGTGATCATCCAAGTGGCGTCCATGAAAACTCCTTTGCTGATGCGGACTAAGCACTCACATCGTGGCAAAGTTTTTCATGGACGTCAACTAGCAATCAGGGTCTTACATAGCGTATGTATTTCATTGCTCCCATTCCTTGACGAGAAGATTCCACCGCACTTCTGGTGCGGTGGAATGACGAATAAGGAGTGCCGACGCTCATTCATCCCGTTCTCATTCCGTCATGACATGGCGCTTTATGCGCCGTGCCATCTTTTTCACAGCCGACGCTCATTACTTCCTCACCTTGACGAGAAGATTCCACCGCACCTCTGGTGCGGTGGAATGACGAATAAGGAGTATTTTTGCACTCATTGTGGCCGCACATGAGACTCACCCCTACTCATCGGCATGTGTAATCACCAGCACGGCCACCGTGGCACCGGCGGGTGTGGTAAAAAAGTGCAAGCCGGATTCATTGCCAAAGAGCATACGTAGGCGGTTGTGCACGTTGCGGATGCCGTGCTTTTGTGGCTCGGAGACGTCACAGAGCAATGCGTTCATGGCGACCACATCGGCAGTCCCCGGATTCTCGATTTCGCAACGGAGCTGGGTGCTTGTGCGGTAGAGCCGGATCGCAATCACGCCCGTTTTTTGTTTTTGCTCGAGAACGCCGTGGATGAGCGCATTTTCGATGATAGGTTGCAGCGTGAGTTTGGGCCAGCAGGCTGCTTCATCATCACCACCATCGGTGGCAACATGCAACTGGATGTCAAGCTGATAACAAAAGTTTTGGATGGCGAGATAATCGCGCACAATGCGCAGTTCTTCACTGAACGGCACCAGTTTGTCAGAATCGTTGATGCTATAGCGCAAAATGTTCGACAGCGACGAGACTACCCGCGGCACATCCGCATCACCGTGATCGAGCGCCACCCAGCTAATTGAATCGAGCGTGTTGTAGAGAAAGTGCGGATTGATTTGGGCTTGGAGCGCACGTATTTCGGCTTGTTTGACACTAATACCTGTCAAATAGACGTCACGTAGTAGCTGCTTTATGCGCACCACAAAGGCGTGGTATGCATCATACAAATGAGCAATCTCGATGGTCTGGGGGCGTAGCGGCATCACCAAATCGAGGTCAGATTGCTGCGTCGTTTGTTGCATGGTGGTGGCGAGTTGGGCAATCGGCTGCACCACTGAGCGCGCAATCATGTATGACACCAGCAATACGGCCACAATCGAGACCACCAACAACGGAATCACAAATTCGCTCAAGCGATAGACCTGTGTGGTGATGGCCGCAATGGGCGTCACACCGACTAGCCACCACCCCGAATCCAACAACAACACGCTGTACAGGTCGGTATCAGTACGGCTGGTCTGATACGCCATCGTGCGATTGGCCAACAACCCGCGCGTGCGCAATACGGCATCGAGCTGTGCAATCGCCGCAGGTGCAGTCCCCTGCTGTACCGCAAACATCTCCCCCTGCGGATTCACCATGTAGTAGACCGACTGATCACTGCCTGCACGCTGTGCGGTGCCGAGCACATCTGCCACATCGAATTCCAACAATAATATGCCGATGTCGGGGATAGTGACTGCGCTGAAGGTACCACGGATCAACACGGCGGCATAGATTTTTTGCGGCGTGTCAGCCTGCATAAACCAGCGCACCTGCCCCTGTGCCTGTTGCGTGGTGGCATAAAAAGGCATTTGGCGTGCCTGCGCCATCGTCAGCACGCGATTGGCTGGGAATGAATACGTGGCGTACAGAGCACTATGTGGGTAGGCATCGTTGAGAAATAACCAGTAGTTGACTTGGCGAAACGAACGGCGTAACGGCACATACACCGAGCGCGTCAGATAGCGCGAGATTTCTTGGCGCGAAATTGCATGATCGACGTTGCTCCGTAATGGCGCTGCCACCTGTTCATAGATGAATGCATCGTTGTTGAGACCGACAACCACTTCGTCGACACGTGCCAATGCCGTGTTGACGATGCGTTGATTTTGCTGCATGATCAGGCGCAGATAATCTTCGGCATTACCAATCAGAAGATTCGAAAAAAACACCGAAAGAATGACGATTGTGATGGTAAGTAGACCAAAAAAGAGCCCACTCACCAGCAAAAAGACGCGGCGCAGCAACGTGTTGCGTTTCATGACTGCAGTGCAAGCTCGCGGTATTCACTCGGCGTTAAGCCGTGGATACGGCGAAACACTTTGGTGAAATACTGCGCATCGAGATAGCCGATTTGTCGACTCACATCAGCAATGGTCAGACTACTCTCTGCAACGAGGAGCGCACATGCCCGCTCCATGCGCAGCTGCGTAATCCGCATATGGATGCTCGTCTGGGTGTGGCTACGGTAGATTTGGCACAAATAACTTTGACTAAGGTGAAACTTTTGTGCAATGGTGGTGGTTGAAATATGCGCATCGTGGAAATTCGTGCTGATATGATGCTGGATGCGCGCAACCATTTGCTCCGTGGACGGATTCCGATGTGTGGCCACATGCGTGCACACCCACAGATACAACTGCTGCACGTATTCGTGTACTGCGGCCACCGTACGCAGCGTCTGCACATGTGCCATACTTGCATCGAGTGGCGCCCCATCGACTACGGCGGGCAAGCCGAGCTGTGGTAGATGTTGATAGAGCAATGCAACCACATTGACGGCCATTTCTTTGGCAATCCGCACATCATCGGTATGGGCGGGCAATACCGCAGCCAACAACGATGCAACATGCGTGGCATCCGCCTTGGCCAAGGCCTGGCGCAGATCGAGCATTTCACGTGCCGAGAAAAAGGCAGTGAGATGTGCTGCGTGGCGCTGGGTACGTTGCGCATACTCCGTCAACATACGCGTCAGTTCAGCAATTTTTGCCGTATTAATCGGTTTAAGCAGATAATTGCTGACCCCCGCAGCCATGGCCCGCTGTGCAAAACTAAAATCATCGTAAGCCGACATCACAATCAGCTGCATGTCCGGGTAGTGCGCATGCAACTGGCGGCAGAGTTCAATGCCATCCATCTGCGGCATTTTGACATCGGTAATCACCACATCTGGCTGGATGCGGTGACACAATGCCAGGGCTTCTACGCCGTTTTGGGCGGTCCCCACACACACGCACCCCGTATCGTGCCACGGAATATGGCGTTGCAGTCCCTCAAGTGCTTGAATGTTATCATCGGCGAGAATGACTTGCGGCATCGCGGTTGCTCCTGCCCGAATATGCGGTGGTGTCATTGGTGCCCCCCATTATACGAGAAAATCCGGCACCGCCATCCACTCACCATCCTGTGCCGCCGAAGCCCGCGCTGCAATCACCACATGGGTTGGATGCAAATCATACGCCACAGGGCGCAGACGGGGTGCCATCCCACGCAGGCAATCGACGACGCGTTGGATGTAGCGTGGTTGCGCGGGGCACACAATCGGAGCCGTCGCGGTGGCTGTCACCAGCTGTGCGCTGCCGTCGGCGTGCGTGACAATCATGCCATCCGCGCCATAGATGCGTAGCTCATCATCCCCCCAGTGCTGTGCGCCACGCTGGTTGTAGTAATTGAGCACGACACTTGCAATCCCGCCGGCAGCGAGTTGTGCCTGGATGGTGGCGGCCATGTGTAGCCCACCCGTACGCACCGGGTTGCCTACTTGGCATGACAGTGCCGACACGTGCGTAATCTGTTGCCCCACACAGTGTTCGATGAGCCGGATGGCGTGGATACCGCTCTGCATGATAAGTCCACCATCCACCGCTTCGTCTTGTGGGCGCCACGACGCATACGGGTACGATTTGCGTACCACAATCTGCCCAATTGCCCCCAGCACTCCTTGTGCAAGCAAAGGCGGAATAGCCGCATATGGCGCTTCATCGGCAATACCAGCCATGTCAAACAGGTGGCAGCCGTGCTGATGTGCGAGTGCCATCAACTCATCAAGTTCATCGTGCCGCATGACCAATGGTTTTTCGGCGAGCACGTGCTTGCCTGCACGCAACGCTAGCCGAATCGCATCCACTTGCGTGGCGCGTTGCGGTGCACAGATAGACACTAGGTGTACGGCGGGGTCGGTGAGCAAATCGATCAGCGTGGCATGGTGCCGCATTTCAGTCGGCATAGCACCGCCGTCGCACGCCGCCACGATCTGCGCCCCTGCAAGCGCCATATCGCCTGCAAGTTGGTGTCCATTGTGGCCATACAGCCCGATACCCAGCGTTGTCATGGTACGTCTGCCGCGTGTTGCATGGCATCGAGAATCTGCAAACCGGCGATGATGCGTTGCACATAGGCGTCATCGATGCTCGCCCGGGTCTGTACCGCCCGCTGGAATTCGTGCCATTGATAGCCGGCGCCCTGTGCTGGTGTGGTAGCCTGCACAATCTGCTGACGCTCGGCCTGTACCGTCACCACGGCCAACTGCACATCCGTGGTGTCTGCGGCCAGTGGTCCCATGTTGCGGTACAGTGTCCCATGCGCAAAGTTCATCTCGAGGGCACAGCGGTAGTACTGCCGGTCGTCGATACAAAACGAGGCAAACATACTCCCCAGCGCCCCATTCTGGTATGCCACGGCCAGCTGGGCATTGTCGGCAGTGGGGCGCTGAGTAAAGATGCGCGCCTGCTGGACAGACACCGTTTGTACCCCGCGAAAGAACCACGAAATGTCGTTGATAAGATAAATCCCAAGACGAAACATGGGTGCCACCGGACACAAGCGCGGGTCATCGTACCAGCTCCCATCGGGCTGCTCACGATATGCACACCACGTGGTGGCGCGGTATGCCACTGGTTCGCCCAGCTGATAGTGGTCGCGCCAGTGCATCAGTTGTGCGATGTCGGGCGGCATCACGGGAGCCGGCGAATTGAGGTGCACCACACGCCCCATAGCACGTGCCTGGAGTAGCACCGCTTCTGCGGCAGACGTGTTACCTTCAAATGGCTTGGTGGTCATCACATCACATCCGTGGGCGATGATACGCTCGATGAGCGCTGCACGTCCCACCGGCCCCGAAAAGAGTGCCACAGCCTGTGGTTGTACCACCTGCAACAATTCGCCGATGTCCGTAAAACCGGGCACACCGAGCTGCGTGCTCCAATGTGCCACTTTGCCCGCATCGAGGTCACATACTGCCACAATCTGCATGGTAGCCGCGCCTGCCCCTTGGAGCAATTCGTGCTCGATCATCCAACTACCAAAGTTGAGTCCTACCACTGCCAGGCGTATACGTGTCATGCGCCTTCCTTTTGTGTGTCATCACCGATCATCAAAATCTATCTGCGCATGCGTAAAGCGCGGACGCTGCCGCTCCAACAGTTGGATGCCAGGCAAGACCGCATGCACATCACCATGCCGGTCAATGATTGAGCCTTGCCCACCGTGGTACCAGTGTCGCCCATCATAGCCACACATATTGACTGCCGCCAAAGCCCGCCCATATGTCATACATGCGGTAATACCATCCCCCGGGAAGCAGGCCCACACCATGCTGTCGTAATAGCGTTTCAACCCATCAGGTGTGGCGACATCGGCTGCACTCATGCGCTCTGGGCGTGTGCCACCTGCCCCCGTGGGCAGGAGCATTAATTCCACCTGTTGCTGTTGGAAGTAAGGATGCAGCTCCTTTACGCCGAGGTCAGCACAAATCACGATACCGCAGCGCACCCCGTTGACCTCAAAAAACTGCCAATATGCGTCAGCCGCCGCCACATGCCCGATATCCTCGCTGTCGTCGAAGTAGAGTGGCACTGCGGCATCGAGTGGATGCTCGCGCGGAGTGACGCGATTTTTGCGCTGCACCACAAAGCGTCCGTCTGGGTAGACCACGTAGTGCGCCAGATACTGCTGGGAGCCGGCGTGCTCTACGAACCCTGCCGTCATCACCACACCCGTCTCGGTAGCAAGTCTGGTCAGATGCGCATAGATGGCACCATCACCGGCAGGCTCAGCCAATGCCACAATGTCGGGCCAGCCCCCATAGCCTGTGGCACTCATTTCGGGGGTGAGCACGAGGTCGCACTGGGCACGCGCAGCCTGCTGTGCCGCCCACGTCAGTTGCGCCAGATTCCCTGCGAGATCACCTGGTTTGGCGCACAGCGATGCGATACCAATCGTGAGCATGCGTGTCATATCTGCATCCTTTGTAGTGCTTTGGTGGCTTCACGGTTGGTACACCATTCATCGAACACTTGTGCTTCACGCAATGCAGGAATGCTACGCGGGTCACCAATCATGCCCAGTGCGCGGGCACTGGCCGCTTTGACGGTGAAGTCTTCGTGCGGATCAAAGATATAGCCGTGGAGCACATCGAGCAGGGCATCATCGGCGCTACCAATCGCAGCAATCGCAAAGAGCACCGCTTGGCGTACGCGCCCACGACAGCGCCAAGCCTCCAACGTGGCGTCGTCATAGTCAGCATCAAAATACACGTCAATGGGGCCAATCTGCTCTGCCATGCGCGTATCACCCGTCCCTCGCGAAAAACGCGCCGACGGCTGCGTGTAGAGCGGGCGCTGTGCTTCGATCTCGAGCATGCGTGCGAGCAGCGGCAACCACTGCCGATCAGCGTGTTGCGCCATGGCAAGGGCAGCCGCATAGCGTATGCGCCAGTCAGCGTGCATGCTGGCATCTGCAATCAGGCTCGTATCGCGAAAGAGTGCTTCTATGGCGTGATAACGTTGCATCACTGCTCCTCTCATTGGTGTAACGGATACGGCACCACATACACCTGTGTGCTACTCTGAATATGCAGCTGATCGTCCTGCCAATGCCACGACACCAGCGTTTCTTCGGGGTGTGGATGCACCCACCATAATCCGCCATTCAGACCAATCGTGCCATCCCCGCCACCTTCGTAGTGACTGATGGGCACATCCACGCAAAGCACAATCTCCAGTGTGGGCACGTCCATCAGTGCCGCTGGGATGGGCACCTGCGGAGCAATCAGTTCCCGCGAGATGGCCCACGGTGTCAGGTCGACGACCTCACCATTCAACCACAGCTGTGGTGCCATCATCCCCAGCGGCAGTTGCAGCCACGCTGCATCTTGCGGTTTGGCAACCCGCGTGTGGTACCACCAGCGCTTGACGGTGGGCACCGTTGCTTCCATGTGTGCGGGCAAGCGCATATCCAGCATGAGCGTGCTCTGTGCGAGCAGGCGTTGTGCCTGGGCAAATGTCAATGCATCGTCGCTGTCCGCCACTGCTGCCAGCTGACGAATCGCCGCACCACGCCGCCGCGTCGTCGCAATCCAGGCCAGGGTGAGCTGGTGGTGCTGTGTACCGATACTCACAAAATCAACAATGCCACAGGCACCATCCGGTTTGGCGGGATGCCCCTGCACCGTCTCACACTGCGCAGTCAACAGCATGTCCAACGGTACAAGATGCAGGGTAACACCTTCGGGTGTCATGATTTTGGCGCCATGCGTGTGTGCCACAAACGCTGGGCGCAGTACAAAGCGCGTCGTCCACTGATGCACCTGTGTGGCCACACACACGTCTTCGATGACAAAGAATCGTTCGGCGCATAGCGTCGTCCGTCGCTCCATGCGCAGGATGTCGGGCCAGCGCTCTTGGTAGGTGGGTGCGACATCGCACACGAGAGTCTGATGGGACAAATCAGCACTTGTCGCCGCATGCTGGGGCACGTCTGTGTGCATGCGCATCCCCTCCCAGCCGTCCACGAGCACAATTGAGTGTGCACCACCGCAACCGTCACCGTAGTTGTACTCGTCTTCTTGCCCCATGGCAAAAAAATTGACACGCCGCACCGTATCTGCGAAGCGGAAACGGGCAGATCCCTGCGGCGTCGGCGATCCATCCGCCGACAGTGGCACACCGTATCCATTGAAAATAACCGCATTCGGATTGACGTGTGCCCGCGTCGGCACCACGGGTGTCGAATCATCCCACATCTGCATGGCGTAGTAGTGGCGCGCTGGACTGACCAGTGCTCCACCAATATCGGGCTCATACCAGCTCCGTGCCACTGGTGTGTGGGGCGTATGGATGTGCTCTGGCCACCAGATGAGTGTCCAGACCAGGTCATCATAGGCCCAGCCTGTACCGATGTCATAGCTCCAGATGCACTCATGCTGCAGGATGTCGGCAAAGAGTGGCTCACCCGTCATGCGGGCCGCATAGGCGAGTGGTGCACGCACCCCAAACTGATAGCCGTAGTTGTCCCACGGCAGCAACAGCCCCCCTGGCATCCATTCGCGCGCCACCATCAAAAGTACGCTGTAGGGAGTCGCCCCATTAGGCGTGAGTTGGCGGTGGAGCAGCCCCGACTCACCCGTGATGCGCTGGAGCAGCTCGATGGCGAGGGGGATGGCTGGACCGTTGACACAGTCCATGTACGAGCTGCCTTCGCCACTATAGCCCGATGGAGGCATGTCACCGATGATACCAGGTAAGCGGCGCAGACCTTCGTCACGCATGATTTGGGCCATGTGCGAGTGGTAGGGCGCTTGCGCAAACATATAGCCGACCAACGTGGTGCTCAGCGCCAGTGACAGCGCCTGATTGTCCACGCACTCTGGTTCTGGTTTGGTGCGTAGGCCATACAAAAAATTCACGAAGTGGTACTCGATGAGTTGTGCAGCCAACTCCTGCGCCTCGTCGTCACTAAATGCCCCCAGCGTACACAACCACTGGAAGTAGAGACACCACTTGGCGTGGGGAAAGGCGAAGCACCAAAAGTGGAACTGCAGTCCCGGCGAAAAGTACATACTATCGAGCTTGCCCACATAGCGCCGCAGCACCTCGGCAGCGTTGGCAATGTCACGCGGATCCCGAGTCATCAGTGCGACAAACGGGGTAAACCACGGAAAGTCGAATGGCGCACTTTGGGCACTCCCCTTGACCAACGTCCAGAGTTCACGCAAGCGGCCATCGTGCGCCTCACCGGCCAACATGCGCTGGCGCAACTGGTCGATATCGTCGATGAGTATCGGATGCATTGTGGCATCTCCTTAGAGCTTGATGGCACCGGCGGTGAGTCCTTCGATGAACTGTTTCATTGACACGAAAAACAAAATCAGCAACGGCAGAGCCGCAATCACATATCCAGCCGTCAACATGCCGTAATCGCCAGGGTGTGCGGCTGTGAGGTAGGCCAAACCCACGGTCAGTGGGCGTTTTTCAAAGGACTGGATTGTCACCAACGGCCAGATGTAGTCGTTCCACACTGACACAAAGACGTTGATGGACATCAGCGCCACCATGGGGCGCAACAGCGGAAAGGCCAAAAAGCGGAAAATCTGCCATTCATTGGCGCCATCGATACGCATCGATTCAAAGAGCTCTTGGGGCTGTTGCGCCACAAACGTGCGCATCACAAAGACCCAGAACGGCTGCGAGGTACCTGCACAAAAAAGAATGACGGGTAACGATGTGTCGAGGATTCCCAGCTTCCATGCCAGCGTAAACGACGGAATCAAGTTCATGATGCCTGGGAGCATCATTTTGGCAAACAAAATCCAAAACAACAGACGCTTGAAGGGGAATTCCAACTTGCCAAAAGCGTAACCAGCTAATGCGGTCACTGCCACAGTCAGGACAGTAGATGCCAACGCCATCCAGACGCTGTTCATGATGAACGGCGAAATGAAGCCAAAGGCAATGGCATAGTTTTCAAAATAAAAGGGTGGACGAATCGTGAAGAACTCAAAGACAATTTGCTCTTTGTTTTTGAGTGACATCACCAACATCAACAGCATGGGGAATAAGAGTGCAACACACACACCCACGATGAGCAGATGTTTACTGAATTCCGCAAGCGTAACAGGTAATGGACGACGTCGCTGTGCAAGTGTACTCATACCGTTTGCTCATCTTTCTGCACAAATCGAAGGCTGATGAGTGTCACCAACAACGACATGACGAACATGACCATGCCAAGTGCAGCAGCATAGCCGTATTTTTGGCTTTTGAACGCCGAGAAATACATGTACAAACCGGGCACCATCGAGGCAAAACCAGGGCCACCCTTGGTGAGAATTAATTGGGTAGTATAGCCGGTGATGGCTGCGGTAATCGTACCAATTAAGTTCAGGCTGAATTGCCCCGTGATGAGCGGTAATTCGAGGTACCAGAACTTTTGGATGGGGCCAACCCCGTCGAGCGCACCTGCTTCCCACACCGATTCAGAGACACTTTTGAGGCCGCCCAGATAAATCAGCGCTGCATTGGTGGTCACAAAGGGAAACCCCATGAAGACCAGACACCACTTGACCAAGTCACTGTCACCCAGCCACGTTTGGCGCATATCAGGGAGTCCAAGTGCCTCTATCAAATGATTAAAGAGCCCATATTGCGGGTTGTACATGAATTGCCACATCAGGATGATGACCATCCACGGCACCACCATAGGAATACAAAAGAGCACACGGTAGAGGAACTGCGCCCGCATGTTGCGGATGCGAAAGAGCACTACGCTGGTGATAATGGTGGGGAGCATGAGAATGATACTCGTCACCAAAAAGAAGAGCATGTTGGCCACAGATGTCCAGAAGACTTGATCTGTGTAGATTTTGCGAAAGTTTTCGAGCCCGATGTATTCCGCAGCGCTATAGCCGTTCCAGCGATACAGCGACCTGATGATGCCCTCGATCATGGGATACCAGTCGAAGACAAGATTGAGTAGCAGCGCTGGTGCAACAAACAACCAGCCGATCCACATCTGACGCCGCGACAACCGCGTTGGTGAAAAAAAAGACCCCTTTGGCGGCGCTGACTGCTTCGTCATCGTGCACCTCGTTCCTGGTATGGTGATGTGGCATCTCGGGCGAGATGCCACATCACGAATTGGGATTGCGTTATGGCTTGTAGTAGGTCTGCATCATTTCAAGGCGCAACTTCAAGTTCTCTACGGTCGATTCCTGAGATTTGACCATCAACTCGTTGCTTCCATCGCCCTTCATTTCCGCGAGTTTGGCTTCGGCAGCTGCGATTTGCGGCGCATACCCGTCAGCACCAATCATCCCCTCCACGTACCCCTTTGAGCCATCACGTGACAGTGCGGCCACATTGGTTTTGTAGTCTTCGAGGCTGATTTTGCCCATCAAGAAGTCTTGCGAGAGACCGGGCCAAATCGCACCATCACCCCACTCGATGAACGACGAGCCGACCACTTCTACGGCCGTTGATTTATCACTGGGGTTGACGAACCCTTTGATTTCATCGGGAATCGGCACTCCCTCCACGGGCGAGAACGACTTGGCAATCCCCACATACTTGGTCTGCGCTTCGACACTGGAGAAGTACTGCAAGAAGTCTACTACGACTGCTTCAAGCGCTTTGTCTTGCTCAACCGTTGCATTCACCGTAAAGCCGTAGTCCTGCGTGTTGGGTGGTGCATTGTACTTGCCGATGGCGTACTTGGATGTTTCACTGGTGATGACTGGCACTGGGAAGATGCCCCAGGCAAACTTGTCGCCGATGAGATCCGAATACCCCTGGAAGTCCCAGAAGCCGGCTTGCAGCATGGCAGCCTGGCCCGTCATGAACAAGTTGGGGGCATCGGCTTCGGCGGTACCCGTCCAGCCATCCTGCCAGTACTGCGCATAGTCCTGCCAAATGGTGAGCATGTCGTCGTAGTAGTCGGCGTTTTCGAGCTGACCATTGGCCAACGCCAAGTAGACTTTGTCCCAGTAGTACTCTACGCCACGGTTCGCGCTGGTGTACTTGGCATCGTAGAACTGGTCGACATACTTTTCGCCGAACTGATAGCCGACCTGCCCAAGTGACCAGCCCACCCAGCGCCCATTGTCGGCAGCGACTGGGATGACACCGCTGGCCTTGAGGGCCTTCATGGCAGTGCGATATTCTTCCCAGTTCTGTGGCGGCTTTTCAGGGTCAAGACCTGCTTTCTTGAACAAGTCCTTGTTGTAGAAAATAGGCTGACCAATCGACATGGTGGCGTTGCTATCACTCGGCACAAAGAAAATGCCACCATACTTGTTGGATGAGCGAATCCCCGCAAACGATGCTTCACCACCTGAGAACGTATCAATCCAACGTGGTGCATCCGCATAGGCACTCTTGGCATTATAGGCGTTGTTGAGGTTGTACAACACCCCCTTGTTGGCGTACTCACCGTACATCCATGGCTGCATCTGGATGATGTGCGGCGCGCTCCCTGACACAAACTGCGTATCGAGCAACTCTTTGTAGCCGTCGAGTGGCTGATACACAAATTCAAATGTCACATTGGGATGAGCAGCCGTGTAATCGTCCGTGATCTGCTTGTACCCGTCGTAATAGCCCGTGTTGCTGTCCGGCCCATGCCACGTCATGATTTTGATGACGTATGTGGGCTCAGCGGTGGGCTCCGGCACAGCCGTCGGCTCTGGTGCGGCGGCCGCCGTTGGCTCTGGTGCGGCTGTTGGCTCAGCTGCCGGTGCGGTGGCACCACACGCAGTCAGCACCAGCATGACCACACACAACAGCGTCAGCAAAAACGACCTTGTTTGCTTGGCTACCATTGTTCCTTCTCCTTTTTGGTGGAATCTGCACAAACGCCAATGTCTGATATTCCATTCTCATCCTATGACAAATGCCCCCTCCAACTCAACGGGTAATTTTTTGTGATATGAGGATTTTCACACACTGTTCAATACAATGTGATTGAAAAACTAACGACATCTAAACAACATATCTCCACTCTATGAACAGGATAGACAGGTTTAGCTGCTGGGGCGTGCTCCATCATTTATATCGGCTCGGCATTTGCACACGTTAACAGACATTAATGCACAAGATAGGCGGGATTATCTTCTGGGTTGTACTCCATTGTTCCTCCCAGTTCACCATCAGTCTTTTCACACTCACCCTACCTCCGCCCTTTTTCTCTTCCCTATCCCATGTATCCTGTCCATCAATGTCCCTGCATGTAGCGGCTATCCCGTTTATCCCGTCTATCAATATTCTTTAGGTTGTGGACTATCCCATCTATCCATGTTCGTGTGTAAGCCAGGCAGACCGCCAGGTCAACATTAAGTGGATCATACATCCATACCACCATCTATCTCGTAGATAGAAACGTATCGTTATGTAATATAATCGCATATCACAGAGGTTCAAATGAATCCCGTATTCTTCGTTGTCATTGGCCTCGTCATACTTACCATCATTGCAAACCGCCGTGGCTGGGGATACGTCCCTTTTGCATTGTTTGGTGGGTGTCTTGCATTGTTTGTAGTGGTCGGTGTTTTAACAGGTCTCGAAATCATTCCTGATGGTGTGGATATTTTCACCTTTCTGGGTTGTAGCATCATCATAATAGTCGGAACAGTCTACATGATTATCAAACCACGCACGGTCATCCCGCGGTAACACCCGTATGGTGCCCGTTTTCGTTGTATTGATCCACATCATTTAGCAGCCCATCGTAGTTAGCCGAGAACTCCCGACGCACGGAACGCCGCAATCTGTGCTGCATCAAAGCCAATTTCAACCAGCACCTCTTCCGTGTGCTGCCCTAGCGTAGGTGGGGGGCGGCGCACCGTGGCAGGGGTCTCCGTCAGGCGATAGGGCGCCCCCACCACGCGGATTTCACCAGCCGTAGGATGTTGCATGGTCACAACTTCGTCGAGCGCTTTGACCTGCGGGTCCGCAAAAACGCTGGCCATGTCGTGGATTTCACCGATGGGCACACCCGCAGGAATCAGGATATCTTGCAGATCACGCATCGTATACTGTAGAAATACCTTTTCGAGCTCGGCATTCATCGCCGCATAATTGACTGAGCGATCATGGTTCGTTGCAAAGCGTGGATCATGGCAGAGCTCACTGATGTGGAGCGCATCACAAAAGCGCTGCCACAACACGTTGGTGCCCACCGCCAAATTAAACCAGCCGTCTTTGGCCTGATAGACGCCATACGGTGCAATCTCTGGGTTGTGATTACCCGTACGCTTAGGCGCCACACCCGTCGCCAAATAGGCCGCCGCATGGTACGACATCATGGCCAACTGCCCCGACAACAGCGACGTATCAATGTATTGCCCCACTCCCGTGCGCATGCGATGAATGACTGCTGCCAAAATCGCATAGGCAGCGTTCATGCCACTCATCAGGTCGGAAAGTGCGATACCTACGCGCATCGGGTCGCCATCCGCATACCCGGTCACACTCATCACACCACCCAATCCTTGGATGACTTGGTCGTAGGCGGCGCGGCCGTGATCGGGGCCGCTTTGACCGAAGCCTGAAATCGAGCAGTAGATGATGTCCGGCTTGATGGCTTTGCAGGCGTCATAATCGAAACCGTATTTGGTCATATGCCCAGGCACGAAGTTCTCGATCACAATGTCGCTCTGCACAACAAGTGCACGCATGATTTTGTGGCTATCTGGGTGGCGTAAATCAAGTGTCATGCTGCGCTTGTTGCGGTTGATGCTCAGGTAATACGTACTCTCACCACCCACAAACGGTGGTCCCCAGGCGCGCGAATTGTCGCCGACCTTGGGTTGCTCTACTTTGATGATGTCAGCCCCCATGTCGCCGAGCATCTGTGTGCAATACGGGCCCGTCAGGGCACGCGTCATGTCGAGCACGCGTAGACCAGTGAGCGGTTGCATGGCTGTGTCCTCTCCGCATCAGTACGCCAACTCGCGTAGGTGTGCATTTTTTCACATGCTAGCATACCACGGAAATCATTGGAGCGTGTGCTACGCAGTGGACCACGACAAAACACGCGCCCGATGTATATGCCCAGCGTGTGTTTTGCCGAGATCGGCGTGTCTGCCGTCAATTCACGCGATAGCAGGGTGGAGTCATCCAACTCGTCCGCAGCGAGCCATCTGGATTCAACGATAATTCGTAGGCGATGCGCGATGGTGAACCTATGCTGTCTCCAACTTGTGATTCTGCATGTACGGTGTAACTGTTTGTCTCTGAATTACTTCGATGAACTATAGGGTTATGCACTATCATAAATGCATCTTCAGACAAAAAGCTCGTTGCCACAAGCCGATATTCTAAACCCGCCATTGCAATCAAGGCATCATCTTGGTTGGGTCGTATCTCAAAATTGGCAAATGGTTCTGAGATACCACATTGCCAGCGCCCATATATCTCTGTTTGTTCAGGCCAGTTAACAATTCTCCCCGATGGATTTGGGTCTGTTACCCAACGAATGCGATCAAAACAGAGCCCCAGTAATGCATCATCGAGTCGCACACTAACCCCTTCATCTACAATCGGTGGTTCATCACTAAACGACATACCGCAACTTACATCATGTATTTCAGCCACATTGCTACTGTACACAAACGCTGTATTTTGCATATAGTCATCAGTGAGAGGTGCTACGACGATGTCGTGAAAACGCAACACATTGGCATACGGCACTGGCACATCGAGTTTCCAAATCCGTGAACCGATCCCCAAAAATCGTGTGGCCGTATTATTCCCACTCAACGCACGTGCACAGGACACCGCATAGTTTGAAGAATTATTCCCTTTTATCGCGATCGACAAGCGTGTTTCATCCACCACAAATTGTGCATCTATTTTTGCAGAGTACGATGAGTAGAACGCATCGTCATTATCAGGTGTGCAACCTAAATACCATAATCGGTTATTCGAAAACTCCCATACATGCAACCGAAAATCATTATAGTCTTCACCAATAGAATGAATACCCAACTCATTCTGCATCGGAATCATGACCAAAATCCCACTTCCCGCACTCACATCATTCACATCACCGGCGAAATCAAGGAGCACCATGGCACCAGTACTCAGAGTGGTTTCCGCATTCACATTTACCAGATACGGGTATGCAGGCATTGGTTGTGAAATATTAAAATCCCACAGATACTTGGTTACCGATGCACCACCATCGTCGTCGTCATTTTCCCCCCATTGCTTCATTGGCGCACCTGGGAGCGTAAACGAATAACTGCCACTGTCGTACCCGTTCCATGCAGTGGCATTGGCAGTTGTGTAATATACATCATCAGCACCAAAGGCACTAGCAGCTAATTGTGAGGTATACAATGATTGATAAACTGGAAGTTCACCTTTTATCTCAAAATAGGGCTCCCAACCTGACGCCGTATTGTTAAAGTCGTCCTGCCAGTACACCGTCGTATAGTCAATCACAGGACCAGTCGTTGTGTCGTTCTGTGTCGAAGTGTTTGCAGACGACGTATCTCCCTCAAGCGGCGACGCATCACAGCACGACGTATCTGGCGCCGCTTCGCTCACGGGGTCACTCGATGATTCAGATTCCGGCACAGCTTGGGAGATGTCTTGTCTGGTCAATGAGTCAAGTGGTGCACGCAGGCTGTACTCCAGCACATTGGTTATGCGTTGCCCTATCACAACTTCATAGATTCCTATAACAATCAGCAACACAGCAACACCTATCAGTGCTCGCATTGCCCATTGATATGTATTATTCATTTTGCCCCCAATATAACTTGCAAACCACTACACACTTGTCATATACAAGTCCAACTCGACTCGCATACAAAATACATCCTTCGTGCCTCGATTTGTATACACACAATCAAAGTATACCCACACTGATCACCCTGTATCGGCTACCGTATGGGATGGATTTTGTCCCTGTGATAATGCCAGTACACACATGTAGTGTATCGAAAATAACTGCTTATTTATTTGTTATTTTTCACATAAATCAATATGAAATAAATCATGATTTGTTAAAAATTACATAAAACAATCATTATTTTCATTGTACGATGACAGTTGTAGTGGCGTAAAGTTATTGTTCAGAGAAGGAGTATAAAATGCTAGATGGAACTACAATCGAGGCAGCCCAAAACGAGTTCGTTGTTAAGACGTATCATGCCAGCAAATTTCGCTCACAAGTCACCAACACGCAAAGCGATGGCTACTTACATGTCACAAACAAGCGTGTGATATTTCGCGCAGTTGCATCTGATAGCGTCATCCATAGCGAAATTCCCATTGACAACGTATCGGGTATCAATCTGTATCATGGTGAATACCGCGACTGGATACGATTACTCATATTCATTGTGGTAATTGGGTTACTCATGGGGGTTGTGACCTCATTTAGTGTCGGTTTATCATTTTTAGGAAATAGCGCTCTGTTATGGGGTATCGGTTTACTGCTGCTAGCTCTTACGTTCGCCTCCAGTAATTCCGTTGCTGAAATATTCTACAGTTCTGCTCCGATACAAATAGGAGAATTTGGGCACGGCTTATTAGCCGCTTCAGCTACTATTGTCTTCTCGGTAATTAGTCAAGATACGCCGATTGCACTTATATTCGTGTTATTAGGTATTTATCTCACAATTCGATGTATCCGAACTATTCCTCGTAAATATAGCATGTCACTTGCGATTATATCCAAAGGTGGTTCGAGTACACCAATCATGATTGCTGGTGCCAATCCATCTGGTATGGTATTTAGTGCGGCTGCCCAAGCGCTTGAGGCAGAGCCAGGTGCGGATGCAGAGGCACTCACCAAAGAACTGGGAGCGCTCATTCACGATATTCAAACACTAGGAGACTTGGGCATCGAGCGCTGGAAACATACGACTCCATCTGTAACTGCATAATCCATGTGTCATACCAAGGAAGTGTCATGATTACACTCCAACAACAAGAAATTATCGATGCGCTCGTTGCAGCAAACTGGCCACTCCCCCTTGCAACACGCTTCGCCACACATTTCCCTGCGTTGGATGATATCTTTGCGCCAGTGGTACACCGCTGGCGCATGGATGGCAGCGTCAGCGATGTGGTGTTGTTCGACTGTTCGCTCGTGCACATGATGCAGGTGCGCCAAGAACATTTGCTGGTATGCATCCGAAATATGCAGGCAATTTATGCCGATCTCACGCTTACTGATATACAAAAACAGCATTTTTTACAGCAGTTATGTAAATCACCAATAATTGAATAGGGAGTATATTGATGTTTATTACTCCTGCACAATGGAAATCAATGACTCCGAGCGAACGCATCGAGGAATTACAACAACAAGTCGATATGCGTACATCGTCGGAACAGCCGTCGACCACCTTGTCTGTTGGGCGTTTTAATCCGGGTCCCAGTAAATACGGGGAGTATGACTCTCAATCACATGCATTGCGGTTGAATGACGACCTGATTAATCAGGATACGCCGTACGCTGCCATGGAGACTCTGCACCACGAATATCGGCATTCGTATCAAGAGTACGTCGCAACCGAGCATCCCGAGCTTGCGCAATCACCGCAACAACTCGCAGACTTTCAAAAAAATCCTACTGGGTACATTCGACCAAGCACTGATTACTCTATGTATCATTCGCAACCAATCGAGGTAGATGCACGCAACTATGCGCGCAAGCAAATGGAAGCCACCTATGGCCAGCTCAATGATCCCGACTATGCGGCATACCGACAAGCGCGCGATCAGGAAGCCGAGTATGCGCAACGGAGTGCGGAGCTGATGTACGGCAACGACCACGAAGACATTGCGCGACAAACGGTCTATGATATCTACGACTACAAACAATCTCAGGCTCAAGATACGCACGAAGCAACAACAAACGACCAGACACATACCACACCCACGGAAGCAGAATCCGAATCACAAAAGACAGGGTACACCCGTAGAAGATAAGTTTACCTAGACGAGGCGGCAATGATGTTTAGTAAACCGACCCTTTGGCAGAGCCAAACAAACAATGAACGGATTGATTACCTCAACAGACTAGCTAATGAAGTGAGTGCACGTGATAGACGCGGTGAAATGTTTGTGGTCAACGGAGGCATACGTCCAGGTGGTATTAATGAAACGTCGGATGTACTCAGTATCAATGCAAACTTCATTAGCCAAGATACACCGTATAATGCCATCGAATCAGTGTTTAATCGCTCTAGTGTGGCACAGCAACGACATATTGCGGCCCATCCTGAGCTTGCAGAGTCGCCAGAGCAGTTAAAGAACATCCAAGATAACGTAGAGTACTACGAAGACAGAGATCCCTATATTCATCGGTTGCAACCGGTCGAACAGCAGGCTCGACACACCGCACGCACCGATATGGAAAATATGTTTGGCATGGGTGATCTCGCATATGATCAGCACCGTCAAGCACGTGATACATATGATGCACAACAAGATCAGGAAGCAGTAGATTCCATAAATAACGACTACAAATTACGCGAATTTCATGGTTCCGCACAAGATAAAGTATCCCAATACATATCGCAACAGGCCGATCTCAAACGCCAACAAGCAGCATCACAAACCACCACTGCGCTCGATACAACGTCTAAACAGACTCACTCGCAGCAACAAGAAGAACAACAACAAGATACCTCATATCAGCGGAGACGATAATGACACAACGCCGGAGTGCACTCATCAATCGTAATCACCTTGTCGGCATCGAGTTAGCACGTCACCCCGTACAGCCCGATACAGCGCCTGCCATGTGTCTGATTCATGGAAAAACAACCAATAATCCAGCCGAACCAAGTAGTATTGCGTTCAGCGAAAGTACGTTTAGCAAACATCTGTTGTTTATTGGTGAAATCGGCTCTGGTAAAACCAATGCCATTCAACAGTTCCTCCAACAAATACGGCGTAGTATCACGAATAATGATGTCGTCTTCATCTTTGACACGAAAGGCGATTTCCGCAAAGAATTTTGGAAGACCAGTGATATCACGATTAGCAACGATATCCATTCAGGCGACGAAAATGGACCGAATCACTGGAACATCTTCAATGAAATCAATCCTCGTGCATACGAAGATGACATCTACGAGATTACCCGATCGCTTTTTTTCGAACGAAGCAAACA
>JBKCGB010000109.1:0-3118 GCA_046303375.1 Roseiflexaceae bacterium | reverse complement strand
TCGGACAGTCGATGGGATCTGCCCACACTACCACTTGTCCCGTGGTATCAAGTGCGTACGACGTGTGATTGCCAGCTGCAATATCAGTAAACAGTGTATCTTTGTAACGATACGGAATCGTCGTCTGCCAAAATCGATTCGCCCCCCAAGTCACTAATGTCTGATTTTCAAGCAACCCCAGGACGAAGTTCGTGCCGACGACGACTTTTTTGAGGTGATACGGGTTGGTTGACCGCACTGACTGTGGCGCTACAGACACGACGGTGGGTGTCTCGTTGGTTGTTTGCGCATACCCAACGGCACCACTCAATACGATGCCACCACACACAAGTATGATTGCGATGAGGACAGCAGTATAACGATTGATTGTATGAAACATATGACTTGTACCTGTAGTATATATGTAATACAGTATACAATTTCTGTTTTATTACTGTCAAATCACTCATGCATAGGATAATGTAAACTTATTTTCATTTTTTTAATTAATTTAGTTGCCTCATTAGTATGTTCATATGAAAGTTTAGCATACCAGCGCAACCACACCCGGTATGCATTCGCATGGAAGCATACCGGGTGCACTTCGCTGTTGCAAGCAACTGTGTCTATATCTTAGCGCGTACGGGTAGGCACAATTGAGCGCGTCAATGTAGGCGTCGGTGATGCAGTCTTTGTATTCGATGGTGTCAGTGTATTAATGGCACGTGGCAATGACGGTGTCAAGGTGATGATTGGTGTGCGTGTACGCGTACGTGACACCAGCGCATTGAACAGCGGCAATCCAAACGATTGCACATCTCCGTTGCGACGCATAATCACCGTATTCACGTTTGCAGCAGACACTAGCACTGCATCGTTGAGCGTTGGAGGAAACGCAATTGCACCGGTAGTTGCCCGACCCCAACCCACCAAGGTACCGTCATTCTTCAGTGCGACCGCAAACCCTTGACCGGCCCCAATCTGTGCCACGTCGATGGCAGTGCGTGGCACATTCAACTCACCAAATAAGTTCATACCAAACGCAACCACTGTCCCATCGTCCTTGAGTGCCAACGAGTATCCATCGCTGGCAGCAACCTTGACGACATCACGCAAATCTTGTGGAACTGCACCACACGATTTACTCTCGCCCCAACACACCACTGTGCCATCATCTTTCAGCGCAATCACGTGGCGGTAGCCGACGGCCACATCAATGACTCGGTTCAATCCACGTGGAATGGTGCGTTGGCCGTGCACCATCAAGCCCCACAGCACCACTGTGCCATCCGTACGCACTGCCGCTGCTACCCGTCCACCCGCTGAAATCGCTTTGACATTGCTTTGGGCGGCTACGGGTACACTCCCTTCGCCGAAGTCATTTGATCCCCACGCATAGACGCGCCCATCAATGCCCAATCCATATGCGGATGTGTGGCCGGTGGCGATATCATCGAAGCGCATGGTGCGGATGGCAGGGGGAATCGTTGTTTGCCCGTGACGATTATCACCCCACATCACCAATGTATCGTCGTTGAGCAAGCCGAGCACAAATGAGTTCCCCACACTGACTTTCTTCAGCGTGTCTAGGTTGGGCACCGGCGTGAAAGTACGACTCGGTGACAACGTACGTGTAGGGGTATTCGTGCGCGTAAACGTCTTGGTTGGTGTACTCGTATCCGTCGGCGTATTGGTGTCCGTTTCCGTCGGCGTATCGGTTTCTGTATTTGTTGGCGTATTGGAGCGCGTACGCGTCGATGACGGCGTCCAGGTGTTGGTGCGCGTACGCGTAAATGTACGCGTATTGGTTGCGGTGTTGGTGGCGGTCGGCGTGGCCGTATCCGTCGCCGTATCCGTTGGAGTTGACGTGCGTGTATTGGTAAACGTGCGGGTCGGCGTACGCGTATTGGATGGGGTACGTGTATCTGTTGGCGTGTTTGATGGCGTCACAGTATACATTTGGTTACTGACTAGAAACGACCCTTGCACAACAGGCGCAGATGCCCAGAGCGTACCCGCATTATCAACACCACCCGGTTGTGAGGCAGTCAACGTACAGGTCCCAGATCCCACGAAATTAATAGTGTAGCGACTCGAAACCGTACATACTGACGGCGTGTTTGAAATATACTGCACTGGGAAACCAGATGTCGCAGTGGCAAATCCAGTTACCCCAGGTAACGTATCAACGGGAGAACTTACATAGCTCGCGGAGTAGTTGTAGGCATTATCGAGTGGTGCTGGTGCAAACGTGATGGTTTGCGGTTGTCCCTGAGAAATATTATCAACCCAGAAATCCGCACCAGAAACGTTACCACCAGTTTTATCGAATGTACCACCAACAAACACAAAACTATAGTAATCCTTGTTTTGAGGCACAGTCACACTTGCAAATTGCCAACCCGATACACCAGATACCGTCGCATCAAGAATTTCAAACTGTTGACAATCAGCTGCATTCTCTGCTGGTATTCCATTGTTGTTCACGTCTGCATCAAGCAAATATCCTAATACAGCTGCATCATCATCACCTTTTTTGGCAAACCAATCGAGGGTAATGACCTGCCCGGTCAACGCACGGAAATAGTTACTATAAATGGCAGGACCATGCTTAATGTGATACCCATAGGATGGACTTCCGGATCCGCTACCAAATGTTAGTTTAATCGATTTCGTACCCTCACTTGGAAGAATAGTGTATGTTCTCCCTCCTGAAGTCACATTCGCAATCGTTGATACGTTGCTTACTGTACGCGATGTGGAGGTATGACCAGTATTGTTATCACTTGTTGGTCCAGCTCCCGACGGAATATTCGGAGCTACTATTGTGCCATCAGGCATCAAGTTGTATGCAACTGGACGACCATTTATTGCCGCACGGCTGTAATCTTGCGTATCAACCGATACACATCGATTCGCATCACCTGGATTGCCACCGAGTTGTGTTACTCCAATATCCACGATTGAAGTCACTGTTGACCAATAGGTGACGCCACTCTCAAAGCCACCATTTTTGAGATACGGCAATGGCGTATCGGTAGGGGTAATCGATGGAGTTAACGTGATTGTTGACGTACTGGTATAGGTAGGTGTGTTTGTTTCCGTCTCCGTCGGTGTTTCCGTATCTGTCGGCGTCTCT
>JBKCGB010000108.1:0-2075 GCA_046303375.1 Roseiflexaceae bacterium | reverse complement strand
CGTTACTTGGTGGTGTCTTCATGGTGTCTCTCGTATCCCAAACAGGGTGCTCGCCGTTTGCCATGTCTGCCGTGCGACGTGCTCGATGGGCATGTTTTTGAGCATGGCAATCTGGCGCGCCACCTCGATGACATACGTCGGTTCGTTGCGTTTGCCCCGGTAGGGGTGTGGTGCCAAGTACGGGCTATCGGTCTCGATTAGTAGATGCGCCACATCAATCTGGCGCACCACGTCGTGCATGGGGTGATTATTGCGAAAGGTGATGGGTCCACTCAGCGACAAGACGCACCCGAGCGCCACACACTGCTCGGCATAGGCCACATCCCCCGCAAATGAATGCAACACCACACCATACGGGTGGCGCACATCCTGCAAGACGCGCAGCGTGTCGGCATGGGCCTCGCGGCTGTGGATGACGATGGGCAAATGGAGCTCGGCGGCGAGTGCAATTTGGGCGCGAAAGATGTGCTCTTGGGTGGCAACCGGAGCCTTCTGGTAGTGATGGTCAAAGCCGATTTCGCCGATGGCGACCACCCGTGGGTGCTGAGCAAGTTGATGTAACTGATCCAGCCAATCAGGAATCAGCGCATCCTCGGGGTGGTTGGGTTGTACGCCGACCACCGCCCAACAGCTGGGCGTTTGCGCCACAAATGCGAGCACCCGGGCTGCGGACTCCAGACTATAGGCGATTTCGAGGTGGCGGTGTACCCCGTGGGCCTGCATCCGCACCAGCACATCGGCACGGTCATCGTCGAATTGTGTGCTGCACAGATGGCTATGGGTATCGAAAAAAAGCACTTGGCTTGTCATATTTATCCTAAAAAATTGCACCCATCCATAACATCTTGATGCGTGGTATGATGCAAAGCGATGTCGCTCATTAGAGATATTGTATATCAGGGAAGACGGAAATGACTACACACTTGTTTCAACCACTGCAAATCGGCCCGCTCACCGTACCAAATCGCATCGTGGTGGCGCCGATGTGTCAGTATTCGGCCAATGACGGCATGCTGTCGGATTGGCATATTGCGCACCTGACCGCCATGGCAAGTGGTGGTCCCGGCATGGTGGTGATTGAAGCCACCGCCGTCGAGCGTATCGGCCGGATCACGCATGGCTGTGCTGGACTGTATAGCGACGACGCCATGCACGCCATGGCACATGTGATCCGCTTTGCCAAATCGGTGGCGCCACACGTGACCTTTGGCGTGCAGTTGGCGCATGCCGGGCGCAAAGCCTCGGCGCGCCTACCGTGGCAGACTGGCCCGCAACTGCAGATCGACAACGGCGGCTGGCAGGTGGTGGCACCTAGTGCTATCCCCTTTGACAATGGCTGGCAGACGCCGGCGGCACTCGACGAGGCCGGCGTCCAGCGCATCATTGCGGCGTTTCGCGATGCGGCAGTGCGCGCCGTGCAGGCGGGTGTTGATGCCATCGAGTTGCACATGGCGCACGGCTATCTGATGCATTCGTTTGTGTCACCACTCAGCAATACGCGCAGCGATGCCTGGGGTGGTGATATCCACGGGCGCATGGCCTTGCCCTTGGCGGTGACGCGGGCGGTGCGTGATGCGATTCCGGCACACATTGCACTCGGGGCACGGATCACGGGCAGTGACTGGCTAGAGGGTGGGTTAACACCGGCGGATGCGGTCACGCAGGCGCAACTCCTCAAAGACGCTGGGTTGCACTTTGTGTGTGTGTCGAGTGGTGGGGCGGTCCCCAACGCCAAAGTGGCGGTGGGTCCCAAGTACCAGGTGCCCTTTGCGGCACAGGTCAAACGTGAGACGGGTATTATCACGCGTACGGTGGGCATGATCAATGACCCGCTGGTGGCCGAGCAGATTGTGGCGGATGGCGAGGCCGATTTGGTGGCACTGGGACGGGCGTTTTTGGACGAGCCGACCTGGCCACGTCGTGCGGCACTGGCACTGGGCGTCGAGCCCTTTTATCCGCGCCAATACGAGCGGGCTGGGCCCAAGTTGTGGGCGCTGAAGAAGGGAAATTGAGAATGGAGAATTGAGAATGGAGAATGCACAATTGAGAATGGAGAATGCACAATGGAGAATGGA
>JBKCGB010000107.1:0-4747 GCA_046303375.1 Roseiflexaceae bacterium | reverse complement strand
TGTCGATGAGCATGGCTATCGTCCTCGTGTTATAGTCCCGGCCAGCGTGGTTGTGGTGGGATGACGACCGTCACCGCATCGCCAACAGCGATGGCGCCGGTGCGTTCGACCCAGGCCGTAAAGCCACGTTTTTGCAGCGCCGCTTTGACAAAGCGTGACTTCAGGCTGTCGTCGTGGAACTGCTGGGCGATACCGCGCCCGGGGCCGGTACACGGCTGAGTTGCCCAATCGACGACAATAGCGGCACCCGACGCAAATAGCAGGCGCGTGGCCGGTGGCAGGAGTGTCAAGTGGGGAATGCCCGCCAGCATCATGTTGGCTCCCAACCACTCGGGGCGGATTTCGGGCAAATCGAGTGCCTCAGCGGTGGCGGCCAGCTCGTCGGCAGCCACTACGGTGACTTGGCGCTCGTTGCGGATCTCGCTGCCACGCGGGTAGTGGGGCACGCGCACATCGGCACGCCGGGTCAGCCCGGCATGGCTATCGCCCACCACACCCTGCCAATCGAGGGTCATGCTAGGCACAGGACGGGTCACGAGTGTGCCTGCACTATCACCGACGGCCAGCCATGTGACGCGTGCAGACAGTTTCTTTGTGGCCATGAATACTCCTTTGGATTAGGCGTCTTTGTGCCATGCTACTAACGTGCCTGCCACCCAGGTGGGGTCGGGGGCGTTGTAGAGGGCGGCCGCATCACTGGCAATGATATCGATAATCTCGGGGCGCATCGGCCCACGGATGGCGCGCATCACTTGCCCGGCGTCGCGGTGGTCGCTTTTGGCGTCGACACAGTGCTGGTTGTAGCCGGCGTAATCGCCACGTGCCAGCATTTCGGCGCCGGCCATGATGGTGCGGCGCGCCAGATCGAGACCGCCTTTTTCGGGGAAAAAAGACTGCTCTACCGGCGTGCCATAGCCAATACCATGGTGGAACATGTCGGCAGTGGAGACCACCACCGCATTACGGGCGATGTCGGCGACTTCGTCGTAGCCGGGCATGGCTGTCGGGTTGCCACCGGCCAGCCACGGGTAGCGTTCGATGACACGGGGCATTTTTTTGCCATAATAATTGGCAGCCACTTCCCACAAATAGCGCCACTCAAACAAGGCGTGGTCGTACGCCCACTCAGTGCCACGCGTCAGCCCAGGGCCTTGGATGCCCCAGATGCGATCGGTGGATGGATCGCCCCCTGCGGCCACGCGCCGGCGCGCCTGCTCCATTTCATCCGTAAAGGAGTGGAGCACACTCAGCACCAGCACCGTATCAGCGCCACTGTTGATACAGGCGTTAATACAGGCAGCAATTTGCTTAGCGCATTCGGCCACTCCCGCATGCGGGAAGACCAGTGCGCCGCCAGCACGCAGCACTGGCGCCAAATCCCATTCCTGGGCTTCGACCAGTTTGGCGCGGGCGCCGCTGATGCCGAGGGCGGCGTGCTCACGGGCATATAAGTGGTTGATATCGATGCGCAGTTGCGGTAAATCCATATGGAGTGCTCCTTGTGTAGTGATATGAGAGCATTATAACGAGAATTGAGAATTGAGAATGCAGAATTGAGAATGCAGGCGCCCCCCGTCATGGCATGGCGGCATCGCCGCTGTGCCATCTTTTCCGCAGCGAACACAAATTCCAGCCTTGACGAAAAGATGCCACGCCTGCTACGCGGTCATGGCATGACGCAGGGAATGATTCTCCGCGCCCGCCCCACCGTCATTCCTTGGCGGCATCGCCGCTGTGCCATCTTTTCCGCAGCGAACGCAAATCTATTCCAGCCTTGACGAAAAGATGCCACGCCCGCTACGCGGTCATGGCATGACGCAGGGAATGATTCTCCGCGCCCGCCCCCCGTCATGGCATGGCGGCTTCGCCGCTGTGCCATCTTTTCCACAGCGAACACAAATATATTCCAGCCTTGACGAAAAGATGCCACGCCTGCTACGCGGTCATGGCATGACGCAGGGAGTGATTCTCCGCGCTCGCCCCCCGTCATGGCATGACGCTGGAATTTCTTTCATGCACAGCCACGCAATACCACGTATGATACTGCTATCGTTCATTTTTCATTTCCCAAGGAGTAGCATATGTCAAGTATCATGATCACTGGTGCATCGAGTGGTATCGGCCATGCCTGTGTGTCCGCAGCGGTGGCCCGTGGCTGGCACGTCTTTGCCACCGTCAGGCGGAATAACGACGTTGATGCGCTGACACAGCAGTTTGGCAGTGCAGTGACGCCCATCATCATGGATGTCTGCGACGATGCGAGCATTGTGCGGGCCGCAGACACAGTCGCACAGCACCTCGGTAATACCACACTCGGCGGCTTGGTCAACAATGCAGGTGTGGCGGTCGCAGGCCCGAGCATGCATATTCCCATGGCCGAGTTTCGCCAGCAATTCGACATCAACTTCTTTGGGCAAATCGCCGTCACCCAGGCTATAGCACCCCTGCTAGGCATGGATCAACAGCGCCATGGGACACCCGGTCGTATCGTCAATATGAGCTCACTGGGTGGCAAAATCGGTGCCCCCTATTTGGCACCCTACGTGGCATCCAAGCATGCGCTCGAGGGCTGGTCGGAATCATTACGGCGCGAATTGCTCATGTTTGGCATCGATGTGATAGTGGTGGGACCCGGTGCCATCGCCACGCCTATCTGGCAAAAGGCCGAGTCACTCAATGTGACGCAGTATGCGCATACCGCCTATGCGCCGTATATCACGCGTTACCATGCAGCGTTGATGCGTACAGGGATTCACGGTCTACCTGCGGCACAGGTTGGCAACTTGGTCATGCACATTATGACGACCAGCAGACCACGCACGCGCTACATGCTGGCGCCGAACCCCCTCATCAACTGGTGGTTACCGCGGCTACTCCCCACTCGTTGGGTGGATCGCATCGTGGCACGCGCATACGGCTTACCTGCAGCACCAACACAAACCCCCACACCGCACGAGCGGCATGGGGGCTGACACGGCACACACACGTTACTGGATTATTGAACTACTTCCCGGTAATGCCTGCACCGTGGGCTGGTACTGGCTGTCCCCAAATGCTAAGATGGGGTAGAAGATGATGGGCAGAAAGAGTAGCCCCAATGTAAAACCCACACCACGCCCAAAGACCCGTGCCAACTCGCGAAGCAAACGCACCGAAAAGTAGATGGATGCCAGTGACACCACGATTTGCACCAACGAAAGCATCAGATTGGAGTCTTGTTCGCTCCCTGGTGCAGGCTGAAGCGATGTTAACACGCTCCCTGCCACCCCGAGTACCAGGATAATCACTGCCCATGAACGCGGCTTGCGGATGATGTCCATCATCACAAACAAATTGTAAATGGGCACAATTGCAGCCCAACCTGGCTGCCCCGCTTTGGTGTAGATGCGCCAGTTTGTAATCACCAGGATGAACACCAAAATGAAGCCAACGACCATCACACACGCCAGCGAGCCCATGACAAGCGCCATAAGTGCGCCTACGCCTGCTGCATCTGAATCCATATACGCCTCCTTTTTGATATAGTGGATGCATGTATTATACACTTATAGTGCAAGGCTGAATCGCAACTCTACATAGGAGATACTCATGCGCACTGTACAGACACTTTCGAGTCATGACGCCCAACAACTCGTCAGCACCGTGCTCGCCGAACTCACCGCTCGTGGCGCCAAAGGCGTGGTGGCCGTGGTCGATCATCACGGCGAACTGCTGGCATTTGTGCGCATGGATGGGGCACCGTTGCCTTCCACGACCATTGCCATCAACAAGGCGTATAGTGCGGCACGTACGCGCAAACCGACGCGCGACATCGGCAAAAAGGTGCGCAGTGCTGATCAGGGCTTCGACATCGCCTACTACGGCGATAGTCGCATCGTGGGCTGGGGTGGCGGTATGCCTGTGATGGTGGACGGAGTATGTGTGGGGGCGGTATCGGTGAGCGGGCTTACCGAAGATGAAGATGCCGAGATTGCCGCACACGCTATTGCGAAATTACTGGCGTAGCACGCAGATTGCGCCATCTGCGCCTATGCTCCAGTGCTAGGTCACTACATTATCACCATCGCTGGATTGCGACGCGGGCGCATGTTCTGCGGTATGAGGGACCACGGCCATCGTATCGTTGCCAACGTATGGTGTGTTGCCAAAGCCAATCAATGGAAAGACGACGTACGGGAACAGCACGGCAGCGATGATGTGTAGCGCATTGTTGTTACGCCCGTATGCCTTGAGGAATGGCCCATAGGTAAAGGAATGACACACACACAGCAATAACCACCCCAAAAAGAGCACTTCTACGACCATGTCTGTGACATACACACACGCAAGAATGAGGGCATAGATTATCCATCCCACATATGTCCAGATTGCGGACATACCGGCAATCTGATTGCGCACGATATCGCGATAGAGTGGGATGACTGCGGCCCAGCCTGGGCGCCCCGCTTTCACAAACAGTTTCCACAATCCCACCACAACCGCGCTATGCCCAATCAACAAGACAGCGAGTACACACAAAAACAACGTCGTAATTTCTGCGATCGGCATACCATATACCTTTAGTCATGCACTATCAATCTGTGAGTATCGATGATATCATTCACACTATTTTTCGCCTACATGTGCACAATGTCCACGTAAATTGTACCCACTCTTATAAAAATACCCCCTGCTCGCATGCGTGAGCAAGGGGTATTCCGTCAGTACTTACTGTTGTGGTTTGTTTAAATCATCGTCAGCGGTACCC
>JBKCGB010000106.1:0-13519 GCA_046303375.1 Roseiflexaceae bacterium | reverse complement strand
AGTTGCAAGCCGAGCTTGGGAAAGAGTTCGCCCGGAACAGCCGCCAACCACAAGTCGCCGATGTTGAGCAGACTGACCTCAGTGTGGATGTTGCCGTGTCGGTCACGCAAATCGGGCAGCACCTGGTACCAAAAAGCCAGTTTGTAGAGCGGATTGGTCAGTTTGGCGACAATTGGGCGCGTGACCACCGAGAGGGTGCACGGCACTGCCGTACACGCACTCAGCGTGGTATGGGCCGCCATGGCCAACGCTTCGCCCATCTGTTGCGCATACGCAAACGTCTGTGCAGGGACATCGGGTGTGAGCATGCCACCGAGTGCCCCCGGCATAAACAGCGCTGGCGCACCGGTCTGCTGCCACAGCGACTCACGCATGTAGTGGACATAATCTGAGGTAATCGCTTGATTCCCATTCCACAGCACTTCGGGATGGCACGGGTAATTACATACTGTGGCGAGGATGGTGCCGTCTGGTGCCACACACTGCAATAGGGTCAGCATGTCATCGACGATAGCAGAATCGCGCGTATTTTTGACCCACCCAGGCACCGTCACCATGGCCGTTTTGATGAGTGCGGCGTGACGCTCACGTACTGCCGTGAGAATGCAGTCCACAATGGTGGCTTTGAGCAATTGCAGGTAGACAGGGTCGATGCCCGATGTCTTGTCGTCAGGACCCCACAACCCCATCGTATCTGGGCCGTGATGCGTGTGTGAGGCACTGATGATGATGTGTAGGGGTGTCGCGTGATTGGCCGCCTGCTGTACGGCAGCGATGATGTCTTGGACGTGATTGTGAAAGATACCGATCACGTCGACGGCCACGAGCACCAGTGTACGCTCCACGTCGTGGAGTGCGAGTGCCCGCACCCATAAGTCGTCGTTGATGCTGGTAGCACGGCGATTGTTGGCAAACCCGGCCAAATAGACGGGCTGGTCGAGGCTAGGGGTGATGGTGTGCGCCGCATATCCGATGTGCATAACGCCTCCAACTTTTGCGCTGTGGTGAGTGTACTTTTGTGTCATTATATGCGGAGATGCAGCATGTGGAAAAATGTAACAGGACCGCAGATGATGCACTCGCTCAACACACGGCGTGCAAAAATAGCTCCACATGCATGGTGATGCGGGCTTCGTCGGGGAGTTGTGGTGCCTGCGCACATAACAAAACGTATGTCGCGAGTGGACCGATTAATAAACGCGCAATCACTTCGGTATCGGCTACGCAAATCAACCCTTGCTGATGTGCCAGCGCAAAAAACTGTCCGGCAAACGCCAATCCACGGGCGGGCCCGTTTTGACGAAAGATATCGACAAGTTGTGGGAAGTGCGGCATTTCGCTGATGGCAATGCGCAATAACGCTAAGTAATTTGTTGCCATCATCTGGTGCATGGCGCGTGTCACAAATGCAACCAAAACCATGCGTAACTCTGCGCGCGTTTGGATGGGCAAGGCTTGTCCTACCAGAAATGGAAAGTGCGTGATATCCAGATGGTTGAATGTCATACGCACTGCCTAAACAACGTGTTAGGGTGCATATATCAACATCCCCGTGCCACCTGCCAGCAGCAGGATGAATGGCACGGGGATGCGTTTGCTCGCTGTTAGCCCTAGCGCAACCACTGCGATACCCAGACTACGCCAGTCGATGCCGGCTTGGGTCATGATCTGCCCGAGTACCACCAAAAACATGCTCGCCACCGCCAGCGTCAGCCCACGCACAAATCCCCGCATGGCTGGATGTTGCCCGTAGCGCTGATACAAGACCAAGACGCCGAGTGCCGTGAATGGAGGAAGCGAAATTGCGATGACGGCCAGCATTGCGCCCCGGATACCATCCACCAAATAGGCCAAACTAATCACCCACAACCCGGTTGGCCCAGGAGTGATTTGACCAATAGCCAAGGCTTCGGCAAAGGTGTGGTCACTGGCCCACCCGAGTAACAGCATGTCGTGGTGCAGAATCGGCATATTGCCGGTACCCGATGTGGAAAAAAGCGATGCCTTGAGCAGTAACCAAAACAACAGCCATGGATCCATGATTATGCTCCGTCTGTGATGTGCAATCCCCAGAAAAGAATGGCCATGGCAATACCAGCACCCCACAGTAGCACCACTGCCGGCAGTGTGGTTAGCACGAGGAGCACCGGTGCGGCGATGATGACCGCACTGCTGATCACCATACTAGCACGACCCTCACGGTGTGCTTGCTGCCATGCTGGGCGGAGCATCTGCACCACAAGGATAATGCCCACCCCTGCAGTGGCTGGGATGATGCCACGAATGGCGGCCGCAGTCCAGGGATTATCGCGAATCATGGCATAGAGTGCGGTAATAGCAATGGTGATGCTGATACTGGGTAACAGTAAGCCGAGTAAGGCGCTAATGGCTCCCGCTAAGCGTGCGACCTTCCAGCCAATCAAGGCTGTTTGAGCGAGAATATTGATGCCAGGAGCGATTTGCACAATGCCCCAGTATTCGGCAAATTCGGATTCACTGACCCACCCATGGGATGTGACGCATAGGTTCCGCATCAAGTAAAGCGTGGTTGATCCACCACCAAATGATTGGAGTCCGACATGTGCCCATGCGCTGAAAAATTGCCTCAACGTAACGTGATGCAAGGATATCTCCTTCCCTTTTTAGCACCGCCTTGAACTATGGTAAGCTGAAATGCAAGCAAACCAAATCAAACGGTGGTATCATCAACCGGGTCGCTAGTGAAAGTAGTCAGTATGCAGAATTCGGCCGTGGAAGCACGGGTGGAAGCGACCCCATGGTCGCGACCGGTCATTGTGCTCATTGTCACACAAATTGTGCTAGGCATGCGTGAGATTCCACAGTCTGCGTTTTTTCTCGTCTATTTACAGACAGCACAACTCTCTCCTGTATCCATTGCAACAATTACATCGACTGCACAAGTCACCGGTATGTTGGTTGCGTTTGCTGGTGGGTTTCTATCAGCACGGTACGGCCACAAGTGGGTCTTTTTGTGTGGGCTATTGGTCACTGCACTCAACAGTCTCGTGTTTCAGCTTGACACCATTTGGTTGATCACGTTGCTGTGGTCGCTTGGTGGTGCTGGCTCAGCAGTAGCAAACATCGGCAGCTCCAGCTATCTCACTGCCCTCGGTCGTATACCTGCCATGGGACTCATCTCAGCCTTGTTTGTGTTGAGCACCACGATCGGTGGTACACTCGGCAATCCCGGGGCGAGTGCACTGATTACACACTACGGCTACGATGTCTTTGGTTGGGTGATGCTTGCGATTATTGTGGTGATGTGTGGATTCATCTATGCGCTCTTGCCTGAATCTGCGCCACCAGAACCACAGGCAGCCACAGTCACAATCCCAACATTCGCATTGTTTCGTACACCAGCCATTCTGTACATCGTGCTAATGCGTGCATGCGCAACGATTTTTTATGGCATGGTACTCGTGTTGGTGCCACTCATGCTCCACACAATGACTGCAGATATCAATGTGGTGGCCCGCTATACATCGTTTACGCTGATTGCTGCGTCAATCGTACAGTTTTTGGCAGGGCGCGCTGCCGACCGGTGGGGCGGGCGACTTCCCACTTTGGTCATCTTTGCAATCATGGTCGCATGTGGGGTGTGTTTTGGTGTCTTGCCGCATACGATGCTCGTGCTGACGGTGCTTGGGGTAACGAGCATTGCATGCGCGTGGGCTTTGTCGGCACTCATGTTTGTCTGGATTCGCGACGGAGTCACACCAGCGCTCCATCCGCCGCTTTTTGGCATGCTCTATGCAGTCTGGAGTCTGAGCATGATTGTGGGTTCGATCGCAGGAAGTTGGCTCTATGAGCAGTGGCCGAGCAGCCCGTTCGTGTTATTTGGGATGCTCAACACCATTGCATGTGTAGCGGTGATGCAGTTTTATCGGCATGGTGCAACAGAGGAGCAACGATGATGCGCACAGTACACTACACGCACCTGTTACCGCACGAGTTCCGCACACAACTCGCTACTTGTCCAGTGGCATATCTACCATTGGGCACGCTCGAGTGGCACGGCGAACATATGGCGCTTGGTACCGATGCGCTTATCGCCGAAGGCGTATTCGTCCACACAGCACAACAGTTTGGCGGCATCGTCATGCCTCCACTCTTTCTCGGTCCCGACCGCATCCGTCCGAGTGCCGACGGGTATTTGGTGGGCATGGAATACGCCGAGAGTACCACGCCTGCACGTCAGCTCGATGGTGGCTGCTACTGGATTCCCGAGGGGCTGTTTATCTTGCTGCTCGAGCAGATTGTGGCACAAGTAGCACGGGCCGGGTTCCGGGTGCTGGTTGCTGATGGTCATGGTCCGTCGCGCCGAGTATGGGGGCAGCACGCCCCTCAATGGCAGGTGCAATACGGTATCCGCTTGGTGAGTGTCACCCATGATATTCCACACGGTTGGCAAAGTCAGATTGACCATGCTGCGCAAAACGAGACATCGCTGATGCAGGCATTGCATCCCCAGTTGGTCGATCTCACGCAACTCGCTGATGATCGCACCGTCTATCCACAGGGGGTGGGTGGTGTTGACCCGCGTGATGCCACCGCTAGCCATGGTGCGGCCTGCCTTGACCAGAGTGTGGCACTCCTGATTGCGTGTCTACAACAGGCGTTACACTAGACGGAAAGGAAGATTGTGCGATGCAGATTACGATTACGCGTACGCAGCCAGATGTGCCCGAAGTCGTGACGCTGATTCACGAATTAAACGACATTCTTGAGGCTGATTACCCGCCAGAGAGCCGCCATGGCTTTAGCGTCGAAAAACTGATTGCCCAACAGGTGGCGTTTTTTGTGGTGCGTGCCGATGACCACGCCATCGGGTGCGGTGGCATCAAGCTTTTTGATGATTTCGGTGAACTCAAACGCATGTATGTACGACATGCATACCGTGGTCAACGCATCGCCGAACAATTAATCACCGTGTTGGCGCAACACGCATTAGACCACGGTATTACCTGCCTGCGTCTCGAAACAGGTATCCACTCACATGAGGCAATCCGCCTCTATGAACGAGTGGGATTTGTACGTATCCCGCCGTTTGGTGAGTATACGCATGATCCGTTGAGTATCTGCTACGAAAAAAAATTAGCGCTACGTCCCTAAACCTCCCGATGTGATTCACATCATGTGTAAATTTTAGGCAATCTTTGGGTTGTGGTGTATATCATACACATTTGGAAAAATATGTATGATATATATGTGTGTATTGCTTATTGGAATATTAAAAAAGATAAAAAATGTATTTACACTGTGAATAGGAATATATAGTGTGTGTCGTATGAAAAAATGTCTATATAGAAAAAATAAGCACAAAAATGAATTAAAAGTATAAAATAATAGGACATAAATTATCGTTACGTGTATACAATAATCTCGAAACGTGGGGAATGAATAGGGAGTATGCATGCAGGAGTCAACGATATCCCAGAGTGGGTATGTCAATCATCGTGATCGGCAGCGTGAGCGAATACTGAACCATGCAGAAACATTGTTTTTTGCACAGGGTATCAAGGCCGTTAATGTATCTGACATCGCAGTTGCAGCACAAGTCACCCGTGCCACAATATATCGATATTATGCGCATCGATTAGCAATTGTCTGGGCATTGCATCAGCGTTATGAGGCAATCAAATTGGCGATGATGCCAGCCGAAGTGTACGACGTGCAACTCGATGGTGCAGTACGTTTGCGCTGGTGGCTAGAAGTTACCAAAGAGTATTTTTTTGCACATAAACTGCAGGTGAAATTTCGTATTCAAATGGATGAATTATATACAGGTGTACCCGAGTTTGAGATGATTAGACAGACAAAAAGAACAGATGTCGACAATAGTGATTTATTGATGCAAATCATCAAAAGTATCTCATATAGTGACACAAATATATCGTTGCAAAATCGCTATACGGCACTCATCACAACGTTGAATGGTTTCGAACAAAAATTACTATTTGACTCAGAGCAGTTAACATTAGAATTTGGCTATGATGTGCGCCAAATATATGAAACGTTTTGTGAATTTCTTTTGTACGGAGTACAGAATAAATCAAGTACATAAACAAACGCAAAAATGATTAAGGTATTGTATTGACAAACTTAAAAATTTCAAAAATAATAAGAGTGTACTCGTTTTCTCAAAACGATCTGTACAGAGTACATTAAGTCGATGTCATATCGTCACTACGATGTGGTATCGCACACAAGGAGTCTGCTATGAGCAAGTCAGCGGATAACAATGTGCGCATGTATGAAGGGCATCGTAAGCGTCAGCAGGAGCGCATACTCAGTGTGGCGGAGCAATTGTTTCATCGGCATGGGATAATCGCTGTTGGTCTCAACGACATCGCAGACGCTGCGAGTGTGACACGAGCAACGATTTATCGTTACTATGCCAACAAGATGGAGATTGCATGGGCAGTCTATCAGCGGTATGCCACACACGTCTTTGATTCGATGCCTGCGAGTGTGTGGAACACACAAATGAATGGTGCCGACCGGCTCAATGCACTCTTAACCGGGTTCTGCGATTATTATTTTAAACGCCCGCAAGGGGCACAGTATGTCGCGGATTTTAATCGAATTTATGGTGATAATGCCGAAGTTGCGATGATTCGTATGGCGAACCCGATACGTGCCAAAGGGAATGATCCGCTGACGACACTGGTTGAGCTCGGAATCCGTGATGGATCGTTGCGTCCTGTGTTGGTACCCACGCTGATTCGTGCAATGATACTCACGGTGTTACACGGGTTGGAGCAGCGAATGCTCCAGTTTGGGAATGAGATTACGAGTGAATACGGTCATGCCCTCAAAGACATCTATGCATGTACAGTTGAAATCATGATGCAGGGTCTTCGTGCCAATGCAGGTGTAGCGGCGTAAGCGTGCGCGTTGGTGTGATGGAGCTCAATAGATTAATCGGTACCCGATAGTTGTACGTTCGTACGCCTATCGGGTACACTGCATGTACAGCCGTAGTGAGAGTAGGTGTGAAATGACCGCATATGTCCATGATTTTGATGTGGCACAGGTATTAGCACAACTGACATTCGCAGAAAAGATTGCGCTCTGCTCAGGCAAGAGCTTTTGGCAGATGCCTGGGATTGAGCGACTTGGTATTCCTTCCGTCTATATCACCGATGGCCCTCATGGTGTCCGCAAGCAGCGTCAGCTCGAGGGGGTAAGCCTCGAGAATACCATCCCGTCGACCTGTTTCCCCACCGCATCTGCATTGGCGAGCACGTGGGATTGTGAGCTGGTGCAAATGGTTGGTGGTGCAATCGGTGCAGAGGCGCGTGCACTCAATGTGAGTGTGGTGTTGGGCCCTGGCACAAACATCAAACGCTCGCCACTCGGTGGTCGCAACTTCGAATACTTTTCTGAAGACCCACTGCTGTCAAGCCAGATGTCGGCTGCGTGGATCAACGGTGTGCAATCACAACAGGTTGGCGCATCGCTCAAGCACTTTGCTGCCAACAACCAAGAGTCACGGCGTATGACCATCGATACGCTCGTTGATGAACGCGCCTTGCGTGAGATATATTTGGCGAGCTTTGAGGGTGCCATCAAAACTGCCCAGCCATGGACGGTGATGTGTGCCTATAATCTCTTGAATGGCGAGAGCTGTAGCCAACACTCATGGCTGCTGACGGAAGTCTTGCGCAACGAATGGGGATTCACCGGACTGGTGGTGTCTGATTGGGGTGCAGTGGTTGAGCGGGCTGCTGGGATTGCAGCGGGCATGGATCTGGAGATGCCAGGGAATGGGAACGCGAATGGTGTCAGTATCCGTGATGCGATTGACCAAGGGACGTTGACGATTGCCCAGCTTGATGCTGTGGTGACACGCGTGTTGACCCTCATCAAGCGTTCGTTGCCCAGTTATCATGAGACGATTACCTGTGACTGGGATGCGCACCACGTCTTGGCGCGGCGCGTAGCTGCAGCTGGAATTGTGCTCCTCAAGAACGACCACGATGTGCTCCCACTCCAGTCCACACAGCAGGTTGCTGTGATTGGCAGTTTTGCCAAAGCACCTCGCTACCAAGGAGCAGGAAGCTCGTATATCAATCCGACACGCCTCGATACTGTCTACGACATGCTGGTGGCACATCTGGGCAGAGATGTGGAATATGCTGCGGGATATCATCCACGGGCCAAAGCACCCGATGCCGCCTTGATTGCCGAGGCAGTTGCACTCGCCAAACGAGTGGAAGTGGTGGTGTTGGTCGTCGGTTTGCCAGATATCTACGAAGCAGAAGGAATCGATCGCACGACAATGGCATTGCCTGCGAGTCACGATGCACTTGTCACTGCGGTGGTGGCAGCCAATCCACGCACGGTGGTCGTGTTGTGTAATGGAGCACCTGTCGAGATGCCATGGCATGATCAGACGCCTGCCATCGTAGAAGCGTACCTTGGTGGTCAAGCTGGTGGTGGTGCGATTGTGGATGTGTTGTATGGCGTGGTGAATCCATCTGGAAAACTGGCTGAAACAATTCCCATGCATGGCAGTGATTGCTCAGCAGCGTCGTTTTTCCCCGGTGATGGGCAAATGGTCGTCTACCGCGAGAGCATTTATGTCGGCTATCGCTACTACGATACCGCTGATGTGGCAGTACGCTACCCATTTGGGCATGGCCTGAGTTACACCAGTTTTGCCTATGGTGATGTGGTGACCCAGATTCAGCCGGATGGCAACGTGATGGTCACACTGTCTGTCACCAACACAGGCAACCGTGCTGGACACGAAGTCGTGCAGGTGTATGTGCGTGACGTGGCGGCGCGTGTGTTCCGTCCTGCCCACGAACTCAAAGCCTTTACCAAGGTGTATCTGGAGGCAGGTGCTACCACAACAGTACAACTCACACTTGATGCACGGGCCTTTGCCTTCTACGACGTGGCATCGGCGCAGTGGCTGGTCGAAGCCGGTGAATTCGAGATTCAGGTTGGATCGTCGTCACGTGATATTCGTGGGCGGGCAGTGGTGACGTTGGTCGGGGTTGCTGCGCAGCCACAGCGCGTGTTGGCAGGCTACAGCGATATCCGAGGGAATGATGCATTCAACGAAACGTCGTTTGCACAGGTGTATGGCAAACCGTTGACCACTAAACGACATACGCGGGGAAATTTCACAATTAATACGCCAATTAGCGATATGGCCACCCATTCGTGGATTGCCCGCGCCCTCCACAATCAGATGCGTCGGCAGATGCAACAGATGATTGGCGCGATGGATGCCGATGGTCCCACGGCGTTGTTGTTTCGCACGATGGCTGACGAAATGCCACCCCGCACGTTGATGATGTTTGCCCAAGGCAAAATCAAACTCGCATGGATGCATGCATTTGTGGCGTTGGCCAACCGCAAGTATCTGCAGGCGTTGCGTGCTTTGATACGCGGGTAGGCAGTGTATCGGCGTTATGGTGTCGGACGTGGTTCGAGTGGCAGATACAACAGGCGTAGTCCATAAGCGGTGACGACCAATGTTGTCCCGACATCAGCCACAATCGCCATCCACATGCTGGCATGACCGAGCAGGACAATCAGGAGAAATATTGCTTTGATGGCGATACTGAACGTAATGTTGATCATGACGGTGCGCATGGTGGTGCGACTGAGTCGGATGAGCTGAGGGATGCGCTGAATGTCGGCATTGATGAGGGCCACATCAGCGACTTCCATGGCTTGGTGTGTGCCAGCCATGGCAATACCGACATCGGCACCTGCGAGGGCTGGCGTATCGTTGATGCCATCACCGACCATCGCCACAATGCCGTATTGCGCATGCATTGATTGCACGGTGGCAACTTTGTCAACAGGCAATAATCCAGCATAGACCTGGGTGATCCCCAGCTGGCGTGCTACATGCTGTGCTACGCGTGCAGTATCACCGGTAAGCATACTGATGCTGGTGATACCGAGCTCGCGCAAGTGCGCTAGGGCGTTAGGTGCGTGGTTGCGTATCGTATCTGCCACGGTGATGGTTCCGATGTATCGGCCATTGTCGCTGACCATCAACGGGATGTAGCCGTTTTGACTATCTGCGTCTGCGGCAGCGCAATGCTGGCTGTCGTGAGGAATGTCTTGATCGAAATAGTGGTGGCTTCCCACAAACACCGTACGGCCTGCAACGTCACCACTCACGCCATGCCCCACATGCGTGATGATGTTGTGTGCGGCAGGTAAATGGGTCGGGCTAGCGGTGACAATGGCGTGTGCGAGTGGATGCGTGGTGTGGCGTTCGACGGCATCGGCAAGTGCCAAAACATTCGTGCATGCTTGGCATGCGGCAATTGGTGCATCGAGACTCGCACAGGTTGTGGTGCGGACGTTGACGACGCTCGGCGTACCGTTGGTGAGCGTTCCCGTCTTGTCGAATGCAATGGCGCGCACCTGTGCCAGCGTGCCGAGGATGGTGCCACCTTTGACGAGAATGCCGTGGCGCGCCGCATTACTCAAGGCACTGACGATGGTGACGGGCGTGCTAATGACCAGTGCACATGGACATGCGACGACGAGTAGGGCCAAGCCACGATAGAGCCAGCCACTGGCAGGATCGGTGGACGACCACCAGGGCGCTCCCCACACGAGTGGTGGGATGACGGCAACCATGATGGCGAGTATGACTACTGCCGGCGTATAGACGCGCGCAAAGCGCTCTACCACCTGCTCGACGGGGGCACGTCGCTCGTGAGCTTCGGCTACGAGATGCGTCATGCGTGCCACCATGCTGTCATTGGCGAGATGCGTGATAGTGACAATCACTGGACTCAGCCCGTTGATGCTCCCTGCAAAGACGCTGTCACCGACGGTTTTGGTCACAGGATGACTTTCGCCTGTCAATAGTGATTCATCGACCAACGATTCACCACGCGCTACGATGCCATCGCATGGGACCCGCTCACCAGGACGGACAATCACGGTATCACCGATTTCCAGCGCGCTGACAGGCACCAGGTGTTCGTGAGAATCACCGCAATCAGTGATGTGCTGTCGCAATGCCTGCTCAGGGACCAAGGCAAACATACTAGAGACTGCGGCACGCGCACGATTGCTGCTATATCCCTCCAACGCTTCACCGATAGCAAACAGTACGACCACCATCCCCGCCTCGACATATTGGCCGAGGGCAATTGCACCACCTGCCGCAATGGTCATCAGGACGTTGATGGATAATTCTCGATTAATCCAAAGACTGCGCCAGGCGCTGCGCAGAATTGGTGGGATGGCACAGAGCAGGGAAATGATCGCTAACAGGTCGAGCCACCAACGTTCCCACCCGAGTAGTTCGCCGAATACGATGCACGGACTGATGAGGAGTAATCCGAGGAGTGCGAGTTGCGTCTCATGTCGTTGCCACATGAATGCGATAAATGATGGTGGCACGGTGTGAATGACAGGTGTTGCTGATGCATCTGAGATACCATATCCCAGTGATTGTACACGCGCCAAAATCACATCTGCGTTGATGGCACCTGTTACCTGTAAGCGTGCACTGGTAAAGTTGAGTGTGCAGGTGGTGACACCCGGAAGTTGCGCAACACCCCGCTCAATGCTTTTGGCGCAATCCAAACAATCCATGCCGGTAATGATGAATGTATGTGTGTTTGCGCTCATAGTATTAAACCTTTGTATACCTTGGTCTGATTATAAACCGAATCGGCGCTATACAGGACACGTGTGCCACGATACAATAGATGCAGTAATGGTATAGATAACCGTGCGTGAAGGATTCAGCTATGCATCGTGCAGCAATCTGGGATGCCTGCGTTGCTGGGTTTGTTGGTACGCCATACAAACAGGCTGTGGGTACATGGTTGGCGTGTGCGCCAGTCCACGGATTCCGTGTCACGCAGCCACATCTGTGTGATGACTATTTTGTGGCCGACTGTGTTCCAGCGCATGCAATGTCATGCATTCGCGCAGTGCCACCTGCATCACTCTGCTACATCACGGTCTGCGCCGATGATGACCGCGATATTGCACTGTATCAGGCACTCGGTGCCACACACGCCTACAGCGAACTGCTGATGGCTGTTGATGTACGTATGCGACGAGTGGAGCATCCGCACCATGCTGTACTTCGTGCAACGCTTGCGGAAATCACGCAATGGAATGCCATGGATCCCGAAGGTGAGCCGTGGCTCAGTCAATTCGATGTGGCTGCCCCCCAGATGGGGCATTATGCTATTTTTTGTGCGGACGAAATGGTTGCCCGTGGACGTTCATTGCGTCTGCAATCAGGGTATAGCTATGTCAGCATGGTGTATGTGGCGCCAGCACAGCGCCGGCGTGGCTATGGGAGTGCCTTGATGCAGACCATGCTCAACGACGATGCCGCTGCAGGTATGCACACCAGTACGTTGATGGCATCGTACGAAGGGGCGGCACTCTATGCCACACTTGGCTACGAAACAGTCGCACAGACCCACGTCTTTACCCTGTAAGCGGAGCACTGCGATGGTTGATGTAATCATGCTGGCGAGTCAACTGATCGGTTTGCGCACTGATGCTGGTAGGCATGATGAGTTACGGGCTGCGCTTGATTTGATTGCCCGGCAGCTCCCTGCGGATGTGACGGTGGAGTGGTTTGTGCGCAACGGTCATCACAGCTTTTTGGCGTATGCTGGGGCATCTCGCCCTGAACGATTTCGTGTCATCCTCAACGGTCATGTTGATGTCATCCCTGGCAAACCACAGCAGTACCAAGCGACACGGGTCGACGACCGCATCTACGGGGTTGGTGCGCTCGACATGAAGTCCAACTTGGCCGTACTGTGTGCCGTCTTTGCCGACATGGTGCACCGTGTGCCCTATCCGCTCGCACTCCAAGTGGTCAGCGACGAAGAAATAGGTGGCTTTGATGGCACGCTCCTGCAGGTTGAGCAGGGGGTACGTGCCGATTTTGTGATTAGTGGTGAAACTACGCAATTCAATGTGGTGCATCAAGCCAAAGGGATTGTATGGCTTAAGGTTCATGCCCAGGGGGTGCCGGCACATGGTGCCTACCCATGGCGTGGTCAGAATGCGCTGAGCATGCTAACTGAGGCATGGCAGCGTATTGCCACCGCATTCCCTGTGCCTACGCATGAGGCGTGGGTGACGACGGTCAATTTGGCACGCATCGAAACATCGAATGTAGCGTTCAACAAGGTCCCCGATGAGGCACACATGTGGCTCGATGTACGCTGTGTACCTGCAGATGCCCATACCGTGGTTGCGCGTATTCGTGAATATGTCGGTGCAACCTGTCGGGTCGAGGTTATCGCTAATGAACCAGCCTTGGATGTGCCTGCCACGCACCCTGATATTGTACGACTCCAGGCAGCAGTAGCGTCAGTGCGTGGTGCGCCGGCACCGTTGAGTGCCGCCATGGGGTCGTCGGATGCGCGGCATTTCACGCATGTCGGATGTGCCGGCGTGGAGTTTGGCCCAGTTGGCGGTGGAATCGGTAGTGACGAGGAGTGGACAAGTGTGGTTGGGCTTACCG
>JBKCGB010000105.1:0-6366 GCA_046303375.1 Roseiflexaceae bacterium | reverse complement strand
TTGCGGCTGGTGGCCGCTGCGCGCAAATCGGCGAGTTGTGCAGTAAAAACCGTATAGCGCTGATTGGCCGCGTCGAATTCTTCGAGTGCGAGTGGATTCACCGGACCGAGGCGTTGCAGACTGCTCCGCAACGCATTGAGCTGCGTATTGAGTTGCGTTTCATCGCCATCCACGGGCTCGCTGCTTTTGCTGAGCACCTCGAGGTCGAAGCCCTCACTCTGGGCGCGTTCATGGAGTACATCAAGGCGGTCACGGGCGCGTTGCATGTGTAGGCCACTTTTGCTGGCTTCGCTTTCGGCTTCACGCAGCTGTTGAGTCATGTCCTGTTCGGCACGCTCCAACTGCGGCAGCGTTTGTTCGTGGGTACGGACTGCTGCTTCGAGCGGGGCGATCTGTGTTTGCATTGCTGCAATCGCCTGTTGGAGCTGTGTGAGCTCGTGCTGTTGGGCGGCCGTCTCGTGTTGGAGCTGAGTTTGCTCGAGTGCCAGCGCATCACTCCGTGTTTGGCGTTGTTGGAGCGTGGCAACAACCGTCGCCAAGCGTTGCTCACTCGCCTGGATGGTGGCCATGGTGGCACGCACATGCCCTTCGGCATCGGTGAGCTGTTGTTGGATGACAGTGCGGCGATCATCGTCGCTATAACTCTGCTCGATGAGCTGTTGTTCATCACGGAATGCCTGGTCGAGCACGGCCCGTTGTTGCTGTTGCTGCGCGTTCAAGTCGAGGATTTCTTGCTCGATTTGGGCGCGTTGGCTGGTCGAATCGCTATACCGGGCGCTGGCGTTGCTGGCCTGTTGAGTCACCAGCGTGACATCGGCTTCGGCTTTGGCGACCGCACGCTGACCGTTATCACGTTGCTGTTGTAGGGGCTGGAGCTGACTCTGGATGGTCTGGCGCTGTTGTTCGAGCTGGCGCAGCTGTTGTTCGAGCTGTTGAGCGCGTTGCGTCAAGCGGGCACTGTGTGCATCGAGTTTGGCGATATCCGCCTTGGCAGTGCTGATTTCGCCGGGGAGCTCGCGCAAATCGCGTTCGCGGCGCAACGTGCCACCGTCACGCACCTGAGCACCACCAGTCAGTGTGCCACTGCTACTGACTTGTTCGCCGCTCACGGTGACAATCTGCCAGCCGCCGCCGATGCGCTTGAGCTCGCGCCGTGCCACGTCGAGGGTGGTTACCACGAGTGTGCGGCCGAGCAGATAGTCAACCACACGCTGGTAGCGTGACTCGCTTTGCACGAGCGTGGCAGCCACGCCGAGCACGCCCTCGCCACTCGGGGCGCGTTGATCGTTGCTCCCACTACGGAGCGTGTCGAGTGGCAGAAAGGTGGCGCGCCCTTGGCCACCTTTTTGAGCGCAGCAATGGCAGCTTCGGCATCGTCCCAACTGGTAGTGACGATGTGTTGCAGGCGGGCGCCGAGAGCGGTTTCGATGGCGAGCTCAATGTCATTGGGTGCACTGATAATACTCGACACCAGTGCAAACGGTTTGTTGCTCTTTTCGGCCCATTCGAGGGCGGCTTTGACTCCTTGGACTACGCCGCCATGGCTACGCTGAATCTGGAGCAGCGCTTGGTAGCGTGAATCAAGCTGGTTGAGGGCGCGCCGAGCTGTGGTGAGGGCTTCTTCGTGTTGGGCGCGTTCGGCGCGCAAGGCGTCGAGTTGCTGGCGTGTATCGCTGATGCCACTCTGGGCATCAGCGATACGTTGTTGGTGCTGCTCGACCGCAAGTTGGGCTGTGGCGAGGGCGTCACGTTGGCGGGTCAAGGCCTGCTCGGCCTGTGTCAGCAACGTGCCGTCGCTCTGTTGCGACTGCTGGAGCGTGGCAATCAGCTCGTTGAGGCGCTCGAGTTGGCGTTGCCGTTCACGGATACCAGCCTGCGTACTGGCTTCGGCGCGTTGGGCGGTATCTACCTGTTGGCGCATGGCACGGCGTTGCGCCTGGTACTGGTTGCGGGCCTCGTCGAGAGTGCGCAAGGCGGCAGCATGGGTATCGCGTTGGAGTTGGTGTTGCTGCAGGGTATCTGCGAGCTCACGGAGCTGGGTACGAATGGTGTCGTGTTGCTGACTCGCTTCGGCTTGGGTCTGGGTAAATTCATGCATGCGCGCCTGCAAGGCACGCCCACGTTCGTCGGCCACCGCAATAGCGCGCTGCAACTGTTCGGCGCGGCTATGCAGGCGACTCCCCTCGGCGTAGTGCGCGCTAATCTGCTCACGTAGTGTACGCATGTGTTGGCGTACTGTGGCCAATTCGTGCTGGTGTGTCTGCAGTGTGGTGCCGAGCACCTGCACGTTGTGTTGGGCAATCTGATCGGCCTGTTGTGCCTGCGCGAATTGTGTGATGGCTTGCTGATGCTGGAGCCGCAGCAGGCGAATTTGTACCGTATCGAGCTCGTGCTTGAGGTCGCGGTACTGTTTGGCAGCACCAGCCTGCCGGCGCAGACTGCGCAGCCGTGGCTCGAGCTCGGTGATGACGTCGTCACAACGGCGCACGTTTGCGTCTGTCTCACGCAAGCGGCGCATGGCATCGTTGCGGCGTTGTTCGTGCACACTGATGTCGGCGGCATCCTCAAAGAGGCGCCGGCGCTCTTCGGGGCGCAGGTCGAGCACGTTGTCGACCAACCCTTGGTTGATGATGGTGTATGAGCCGCCGAGGGCAGCGGTGGCTTCTTGGATGTCGCGCAGGCGCACTTTGGCTTTGTTGATGAAATATTCGTGGTCGCCCGAGCGCGTACTGCGCCGCGTAATGGTGACGGTATCAAAGGCCAGTGGCAAGGTGCGATCGCTGTTGTCGATGGTCAATGAGACTTCAGCAAAGCCAGTAGGCGCACGCCGCGGCCCTCCCCCAAAGATGAGATCGTCGGCTTTGCGGCTGCGCAACATGGAATAACTCTGCTCGCCAAGCACCCAACGGATGGCATCGACGACGTTGCTTTTGCCGCTCCCGTTAGGCCCGATGATAGCCGACACCCCCGGGCGGAACTCAAACATCGTCTTGCTGGCAAATGTTTTGAAGCCTTGAATTTCGAGTCGCTTGAGGTACACACAATTCCTTGATTTATCATCTGACATGCCTATTATAACGAACTTGATGATACTGTGCGTGGAATCAATGTATGCGGGCGCGGCATGGACGTTTGTCTGGCGTCATGGCATAGCGACTTTGTCGCTGTGCCATCTTTTCTACAGCCAACGCAGGAATATTTCAGTCGTGACGAAAAAATGCCACGACCGCTCACAGGAGACAAAACCCACCACCTTGTGGCAGGATGTACCCGAGTTGCATTTTTTTGTAATACTGCTATACTTTAATTTAGGTTAGGCTAAATTTATTGTTTATTGGTGAAAAGAAGTAGGTAACGATGAGTACATACACACTTGCAGATGCGCCACTCGGCACGCCGGTCCGTGTGGTGTGCATCCATAATCAGGGGGTAGAGCGGCGGCGCTTGTACGACCTAGGCATCACGCCTGGGACGGAGCTGGTGGCCGAGATGCGCAGCCCACTTGCCGACCCTACCGCATACCGTGTGCGTGACGCCTTGATTGCGTTACGACGTGCCCAAGCGGTACAGATCGAGGTCGCCGTTGTTGAGGCAGGAGCTATCCAATGACACCGCATGATACCGCAGCATGTGCCACCTGTGTGGTGGCCAATACCGCCCAGGTCCACAAACTTGGTGGCCGGCTCACCCAGTGGGATTACACGGTGGCTATTGCCGGCAACCCGAACACGGGTAAAAGCACTATTTTTAACACGTTGACCGGTTTGCGCCAACACACGGGGAACTGGTCGGGCAAAACGGTGGTGCGTGCCGAAGGGGGCTATCGCTACCAGGGGGCGCAATACCGCCTCGTCGATCTCCCCGGCACATATTCGCTGTTGTCAACAAGTGCCGACGAAGAAGTGGCACGTGATTTTGTGCTCTTTGGGCAACCTGATGCCACGATTGTGGTCACGGATGCGACGCGTCTTGAGCGCAACTTGGGGCTGGTACTGCAGATAATCGCAATTACCCCACGGGTGGTGGTCGCAGTGAACTGCATGGATGAAGCCGAACGCCACGGCATGCGGGTGGATACACGTGCCTTGGCACGTGATCTCGGTGTGCCGGTGGTGCCCATGACGGCGCGTAGCGGGGTGGGGTTTGCTGAGTTGCTGAGTTTGGTTGCCCAGGTCGCACACGGCACCATCCAGCCTGCACCCGTGGCAGTACCCATGCAACATGCGCAACTGGAAGCCGCAGTGGCCGGGTTGGTGCCACAGCTCGCGGCGCGCTTTCCTGCCCTGCCCAATTTGCGCTGGGTTGCATTGCGCTTGATAGAAGGCGATGCGAGTATCATGCGCGCAGTAGCCGATGGCACCTTGGGCAATCTGACCCGTGGCATGGTGCCCGTGGTACCGCTCCAGGAGGCACGCATATGACAACGTCACCGGTACCCGATGATGCGCTATTGGCACAGGCTGCACAGTTGCGTCAGCAGCTGGGTGATACGGCACACGACCAGATTAGCGAAAGTATCTATACCGCAGCGACGGCCATTGCTGATCGGGCAGTGGTGCGGAGCGGGCAATCGCAGGCCTTTCGCCTTGATCGCACCATTGACCAGATTGTGACCAGCCGCGTGTGGGGCTTCCCCATGATGGCGCTGATGTTGATGACTGTCTTTTGGTTGACCATTGCTGGTGCCAATGTGCCATCCGCCCTGCTGGGTGAGTTGTTGGTGGGGACCGTTTACGGCTGGTTGCAACAGGGCGCCGTTGCCATTGGTATGCCGTGGTGGCTGCGTGGTGCGCTCATCGACGGCATGTATTTGGCGACCGCCTGGGTGGTAAGCGTGATGCTCCCCCCCATGGCCATCTTTTTTCCCTTGTTTACCCTCCTGGAAGACCTCGGTTATCTGCCGCGGGTAGCCTTTAATCTTGACCGGCTCTTTCAGCGGGCGGGTGCACACGGCAAACAGTCGTTGTCGATGATGATGGGCTGGGGATGTAATGCGGCGGGAGTGGTGAGTACACGCATCATCGATAGCCCGCGTGAACGCCTGATTGCAATTATTACTAATAATTTCAGTATTTGTAATGGACGGTGGCCGACGCTGATTTTGATGGGGACCATCTTTATTGGGGCGACTGCGCCGCCCGCACTTGCGAGTCTGGTGGCTGCTGCTAGTGTGGTCACGGTGACTATTCTCGGGATTGTCACCACGTTGCTCGTGTCGGCGTGGTTGTCACAGACCTGGTTGCGCGGCGAGGCGTCGGCGTTCAGTTTGGAGTTACCTCCCTACCGCCCGCCACAGATATGGCGCACCATCTCGACCTCGCTGGTGGATCGCACCCTGCTGGTGTTGTGGCGGGCGGTGGTGATGGCCGCACCTGCCGGGTTGGTGATCTGGCTCATCAGCAATGTGACGGTCGCCGATGTGTCGCTGGCCGCGCATGCGGTGGCGTGGCTGGAGCCGATGGCGTGGCTGATGGGGCTCAACGGCGTAATATTGCTCGCATATGTGGTGGCCATCCCCGCCAACGAAATCATCATTCCCACCATTTTGATGCTGACGCTCAATCTGGCCAAATCGCCGTTGGCACAGGCGGGTGTCATGCTCGAGCTGACCGATGATGCCGTCTACACCACACTCACACAGTATGGTGGCTGGACGATGCTGACGGCCGTCAATCTGATGCTCTACAGCCTGTTGCACAACCCGTGTAGCACGACGATCTGGACGATTTGGAAAGAAACGCAGAGCGCCAAGTGGACGGCGGTGGCTACATTCTTGTCCGTGGCGCTGGGGATCGTGGTGACCATGCTGGTGGCTGCGGTGGCACGGCTGTTGGGGATTGCATGATGGGGGCGTAGAGAGAATATGCGTTTATGCATATCACGATGGTCGTGTGATTGATCGCACATGTGTATGCTTCATTCGCATGTGACCACATCATGATTCTCACACTACGCATATTAAATTATGGCGGTGGAGTAGTGATCGGTACAACGTCGTACGCCACGCAATATGCGTGCATCATAGCGCTATCCACGTATATCGTGTTGGGCGAGTTCGTGGCGATGATCTGGCCACTCCGGCCAAAATTGACTCAGTAATGCATAGAAGCGTTTGTTAAATATAGTCTGCCCTATACATGATATCTAGGCTTTAATTGTGGATGCTAGTAGCTTATTTCGATGTGCGTTTTCCTGTTGGGTTTTTAGGTTTTGTTGATGGCGGTATGTTTACTGCTGGATCAATTGGTTCGACATGGGATTGCTCGAACCTCATCAAAGGTGCAGTCATATCGGGATCATGGACAATTCTGGTAAACGTTTTGAGTTGTTGTAGCGTCTCTTCAAAATCAGCTTTGTATTGAGGGG
>JBKCGB010000104.1:0-13274 GCA_046303375.1 Roseiflexaceae bacterium | reverse complement strand
ATGCTGGGCAGCTGGCAAATGCCAATCCCTGACATCATCGTCACCATCACTTCAGCCATTCCCATTGCCAGCGGCATGGGCAGTGGCGCGGCGGTGGCTACTGCACTCGTGCGGGCGGTGGCCGCCTGGTATCAGCGCACCCTGACACCCGACGAGCTAGCCGCGCTCGTCTACCAAAGCGAGCAACGCCTGCACGGCACCCCCAGTGGCATCGACAACACGGTGATTGCGTATGACCGCGCTATTTCGTTCCAACGCCGCGCTCCACTCCCCGACGGCAGCACCCAGCCACCACTGATTGCGCCACTCGCCATCACCCGCCCCGTCACGCTGGTGGTCGGTGATAGTGGCGAGCGTAGCCCGACGCATCTAGCAGTGGCTGGGGTGCGCCAGCGCCGTACCCAGGCACCAGCGCACTACGATGCGCTGTTTGATGCCATCGCAGCAGTGACAGTGGTGGCTCAACAGGCCTTAGCACATGGTGATATCCCGTTGCTAGGGGCGATTTGCACACAAAACCATGCGCTGTTGCAGGCAATTGGCGTGTCGACACCGCTCCTCGACCAGCTGGTCACGGCGGCTTGCCACGCGGGTGCCTACGGCGCCAAATTATCGGGGGCCGGCGTGGGCGGTGTGATGTTTGCGGTGACGCCAGCTGATGCAGTGGGCGCCGTCACAGAGGCGTTGCACCACGCCGGTGCCCAACGGGTGCTCACCTGTCAGGTCGCAGTGCAACCGTCATAAATGACATTCATGCCTTCCTCATGGCACTTGCTATGAGGCATCGGGTATAATACGGGGTGTATAGGGTTTCATGACCTGTTGAGAGGGTTTGACATGCGTGTGATGGTCGCCATGAGTGGCGGTGTGGATAGTTCGGTGGTGGCTGCCATGTTGCACCACGCCGGTCACGATGTGACGGGTGTGACGATGCATCTGTGGGAGGGCGACAACGACAAAATGGTCGAGAGTCGCTGCTGCTCCATGGAAATGGTATCAGGGGCACGGCGCGTCTGTGCGCAGCTCGGCATCCCGTATTATGTGTTTAATTACCAGAAAGATTTCCGCAAGCACGTCATCAACTACTTTGCGGACGAATATACGCACGGCATGACGCCCAATCCGTGTCTGGCCTGCAACCGCGACGTCAAATTCAAGGCGTTGCTCGAGCGTGCCCAGCTGCTCGGCTTTGATGCATTGGCGACAGGCCACTACGTGCGCAACGAACAGCGCGACGGCCAGTGGCATTTGTACCGCAGTGCTGACCTGCGCAAAGACCAGTCCTACGTGCTGCACATGCTGGGGCAGGCCGAGCTGGCTCGCTTGCTCTTCCCACTCGGTGGACTCACCAAGCCGCAGGTACGCGCCATGGCCAACGAGATGGGCTTGGCCACCGCCGAGCGGCCAGAGAGTCAGGATATCTGCTTTGTGCCGGATCGTGATTATCGCTCATTTGTGAAAAGTCAGCGCCCCGAGGCCTTTATGCCCGGCGATATCGTGGATAGCACTGGCCAAAAGCTCGGTGCCCACCAAGGCATCCCCCTCTATACCGTCGGCCAGCGCCGTGGTTTGGGCATCGCCGTGGGGTCGCCGCTGTTTGTCACTCATATCGACGCCGACAGCAACACGGTAGTGGTAGGGCCGGCAGCCGATTTGCGCAAGGCGACCATTTGCGTTGACCGCGTCACCTATGTGGCGGGGACGCCACCCGACACGCAGTTTGTGTGTGCGATACAGAGTCGCTCGCATGCAGATGCTGCTCCTGCACGGGCAGTCGTGACGGGTGATAGCACCATCGAGATTCATTTTGATACGCCACAGGATGGGATTTCCCCTGGGCAGTCAGCCGTGTTGTATCGCGATGACGAAGTGATTGGAGGAGGGCGGATTCTCGCCTAGGTTATGTCACCTATACCACTCCTGTTAGTGCTCGTAACCACGTTTCATGCCACTTTAGCGCACGCCATTGCTGGCAAAAGCATGTTGCAGCTGCCCGTGTTTTGGCTGGCGAGTCTGATTGGTGTTGTACTCATCCACGTGGTCGGGCTCGATTTCGGCGATGCCTTCCCATCGCCCGCCAATGTGCATCTCATCGAGACATCGCTCGGTGCATGGGTTGGCATCATCATCGCTGCCCGTGTAAGCAATACGACCAGCGAGCCAGTTTGACGCACAAGGGAAGGAGCCCTGCCATGCACGATTTTCCCGAACCAAATACGACACCCTCATCCAGTGGCATGACACGCTGGTTGGCCATTGGTGGCGGTATTTTTGTCTTGCTGTGTATCATTTTCGTGGTGCTGACCGTCATCTATCCGGGCTTTCGTGAAGTCGTGCGCGATCTATCCATCATCCTGCTCGCATTGTTTCAGCTGATTGGTGCCATTGCCATGGCGCTTGTGGCAGTGGCAATTTTGTATGCGGTCAAAGCCATCGACACCACCGCACGCGTGTCGCTTATCCCCAAACTCGAAGAAATCAGCACCAAAGTGGATGATATTCTTGCCAAGACGTCGAGTGTCACCGACGATGTCAAAAAGACGACTGCCTCGGTATCGACGGCCGCCGAGATTATTTCACAAGAAGTAGTCAAACCCGCGATTCAGATTAGTAGTCTGTTTAGCGGTGTCAAAGCTGCAGCCACGGTGCTTGGGCAACGCATGGCAGACAGTGTCATCGGTAAAAACACCCATAAATCAGAAGACGACGATCACGCCTAGACCACGCAACTCGCGTATCCCCTAGGCACTGAGGAACTAGCATGACCAAAATCAACTACGGTGGCCAAGCCGTCATCGATGGCGTAATGATGCGCGGTCTAGCGCGTGCCACTGTGGCAGTGCGCCTGCCTGACAACAGTATTACCACCTTCCACGAGGCACTCAATCAGACCCGTCGTACTCGCCTTGAGTCCATTCCACTCGTGCGTGGTGTACTGTTGCTATGGGACACGCTCAACCTGGGGATTCGGGCACTCAACGTGGCCGCTGCTGCCGGGCTGCCCGCCGATGAGCGCCCTAGCGATGGTGAATCAGCGGGTGGGGTGGCACTCTCGCTCTTGTTTGCATTTGGGCTCTTTTTTGCCTTGCCCTTGCTCCTCGCCAATGGACTCACCTTTCTCGGCATATCGAATCTGCTGGTTATCGTGATTGAAAACGTCTTCCAGCTGGTGATTTTTATTGCATACCTGCTCCTCATCGGGCGCATCCCCGATATTCAGCGGGTCTATGGCTATCACGGTGCCGAGCACAAGGCCATCAACGCCTACGAAGCCGGCTTGCCCCTCGATGTCGCCCATGTCCGCCAGCAGACACTCATCCATCCTCGCTGTGGCACCAGCTTTTTGCTGGTGGTAGTGGTGCTGAGTATCCCGATTTTTGCCATCTTTGCGGATCTCTCGCTCCTACCCAAAATCATCTCTCGCTTGGTACTCATCCCCGTGATTGCTGGGATTTCATTTGAGCTACTCCGCCTGACTGCCGCCAACTACCACCGCACCTGGGTGCGCTGGCTGGTTGCTCCATCACTCGCATTACAGCATTTGACCACCCGTGAGCCCGACGACAGCATGCTCGAAGTCGCCATTGCCGCACTCTTGCCTGTGCTGGCAGCAGACAACGCCCTCCCCACCAGCTACGACAGCAGCCTCGGGATGGGTATTGATGCACCGACCAGCGGATTTGTGGTGTCATGATTGCGTCAGCGCTGCTGGCCTGGTTTACCACACATGGACGCGACTTGCCGTGGCGGCATACGCGTGACCCCTACCGCATTTTGGTGTCCGAGCTGATGCTGCAGCAGACGCAGGTCGAGCGTGTCATCCCCAAATATCACGCCTTTTTGGCGCAATTCCCCGACGTGCATGCCCTGGCCAATGCCCCCACGAGCGCCGTTATCACGGCCTGGCAGGGGCTCGGCTACAATCGGCGCGCGATTTATTTGCAACGCACGGCACAGGCGGTCGTCACGCAGTACACTGGCACATTCCCACGTGATGTAGTGGCCCTCAAGGCTCTGCCAGGCATCGGCGCTTATACATCGGGGGCCATCGCCTGTTTTGCCTTTGAGCAGGATGTGGCCTTCCTCGATACCAACATCCGGCGTGTGGTCATCCGGCTCTGGAGCGATCCGCACCAACCCATCCCAGCCGAACAGGAACTCATCCAGCTGGCAGCCAGCCAGGTACCACCAGGCCAAGGCTGGGCATGGAATCAGTCCATCATGGAGCTAGGTGCGGTTATCTGTACCGCCAAATCACCCAAGTGCCCACACTGCCCCGTGCGGAGTGATTGCCGCGACTATGCTGCCCGCCGCGATGCCGACATGGCACTCACACCACTGCCGGCACCTGCGCCACGGCGCGTCGCCGAACGCAAAGATGCGCCATTTGTCGGTTCCAATCGCTTTATGCGCGGGCGCATCATCGACGCCTTGCGCGCCGCCCCCCAGACCCGACATGCGCTCCAAGAAATGCTCGCCACACATGGTATCAGCGTCGACGAAGCCAAATTGACCACCATCATCGCCGGATTGGTACGCGATCAATTGGTGTCAATAGATGGCGATATGGTGCATTTACCCCTGTAGGGGCGTCATTCCATGGCGCCCCGTGGTATGCAGTAGGGGCGTCATTTTATGGCGCCCCAGAGTCATTTCATGGCGCCCCGAGCGCCGCCGATATTTGCTGTGTCACGCCGTGGTGTTGTGGTGGCACCGTCCGCTGTGGCCAGGTGCGATTGCTCAAGACGACCCACGTCTGTGCCAGGCGTGGCACGATAGCAATCACCGGCCCAGTAAATCCTGTATGAGCCGCCGTATCGTGTATCACGGCCGGTGCCATGAAGTTGTCACGTGCAACCATCCACCCGAGGCCACAACCGAGCTGTCCAGCTGGGCTATGATTCTGGATGGCGGCTTGTGCGAGCGCCGGCGTAATCCCCCACGGACCCGCACCGTTGAGTGTCGCAAGCCAGGCCCCCCCAAAGGCAATCAAGTCGGCGGCATTGCCAAAGAGACCCGCATGCCCAGCAACTCCACCCAGTGCCGCCGTACTTTCATCATGGACCACGCCCTGCACCACACCACGTTCAGCTGTATGCTCTGTAGGGGGAATCAGCGCATGGTCCGCGCTGACCGGATTGAATCGTGTCTGTGTCATACCCGCTGGGACGAGTACCTGCTGAGTGAGCACTGTTGCCAAGGGTTGATAGCAGAGCTGCTCGAGGATGCGTCCGAGGAGCAGCGTGTTGACATTGGCGTAGGCCACCCGACTACCCGGCACGTGCGTCGGCGCACAGGTGAGCACCGCCTGCCACAACGCATCGGCACCAGCAGTAGCAACGCTCGATAGGCGCACGTCACGCCCCGAGGTATGCGTGAGCAGGTGCCAAATTGTCACATCGCGGGCAGCACTCTGTGGCAGAAAAGCGGTCACAGGTGCATCCATTCGGAGCACGCCTTGAGCACACAGCCGCAACACGGCGGTGGCCGTCACAATTTTGGTAAGTGAGGCCAAATCGTAGCACGTCGCTGTAGTCACACGCAGGCTATCCTCATCATAGTGAAAACCGCCACGAGCCACTGTGATGGCACCATCACGATCAGCAACAGCAGCCACGGCACCAGGAAAGACGCGCTGCGCAATGCCTGTATCAAGAATACTAGCGAGTGTTGTAGCCCTGGTCATGGGAGTGGGGCACATGCTGGCCGTGTACTCAACCAGCCATCAGCGACCACGTTGCTCCCAACTGGCTCTCCCTTGCCGGCCGCATATCGTTTGGGGTCATACGGACCCGTGCTGCTATTCCACCAGTTGCCTTGGGCGTCAACAGCCACATCACTGGTCGCACCACGTGCGCCGCTAAATTCCGCACTATGCCCTTCAAATGCGTTGTTGCGCAGGGCAATCCCAATCCCCGGCACCTGTGGTAGCGTACTACGGATCTGGACGCCAATGGCTCCCAACGCAAACGCATTACACTGAATGGCACCGTCAACGGGAACCACACTGTTGATGAGGAGATTGCTCCCGCTGATACTCGTAAAAATCGATCCATTCAGCGTCATACGGAGCATACTCGTCATATTTGGTGCCACTACGGCCAGTGCTGACCCACCTGTGACTTGGCTATTTGGGCCAATACGGGAGTTCTCAATCACGAGAGTTCCCGCATTTGGCACACTCATATCAACCATGGCTCCATACGGCAACACGTTATCACGCAATACACTCTGCTGTATGGTTGTGGTGCCATCAACGATGACGACCTGACCAATATTACTATTGAGCGTGGTGTTGCGCACCGTAAGCGAGGCTGATTCCGCATACAGCGCAGTACCCATCGCCCCAGCTCGACTCATAATCGTGGTGTCAAAGAGTGCAGTTGCCTTGGGGCGCACAAACACGCCACCCCACGGTAAACGAACCGCAGTCAACGTGATTGGCGCATCACTGCGACCGATGGCTTGTAGCGAACCATCTACGTACAGTGAGATACCAATCTCAAAGCGCACTGTCGTGCCTGGTTCGATGATTAACACGGCTCCGCTACTCACGAGTGTGTCTTTGGTGACGACCACCACTCCACTCCAACGAACTGTGCCGCGCAGAATATCCAGTGGACGAGGAATAGGAGTTGCGGTAAAGGTGGGTTCAGGTGTAAAGGTGGGTTCAGGTGTAAATGTCGGCTCCGGCGTATTGATAATTTCGGGAGTTGGTGTATCGAGTGGTTGTGTGGGTTCAGCAGTAGGGGTGCTCTCCGTCGGATTGAAATCGGGGGGCGTTTCAACAGGGGTTTGGACAACAAAGCCATCTGATGGGGTAATAAGGGGAACTTCAATGGTTGCCGTGGCCTGCACTGTCGGCATCACCGTATCAGTGGGGAGGATGCTTGCAAGCGCCGTAAAAACGGGCGATGGCGAAACAGTGACCGTTGCCGTTGCAACGACTTGGTCAGCAACGGGCTGTGGTACGCTGCTATCGTCAACCACAAACCACAGCAGTGCAGCAGCCACCAGCAGACAGGCTATCCCCAGTAATAATTGATCGTTGCCAAACGCCTGATTACGCATCCATGTACCCCTGCCACACCCACTCTTCTACTGCAAGCTACTGCAAGTGTACCATATACAATTCCCCTATTGCGTTTGTAGAACTTTTGTGCTATTCTACTCTCGTCATGGTTCCATGACAGGTCTGCAGGGACGAGAGCGCCGGTCACCCCGGCCACGAACAGGAGAACACGAGTTATGCCAAAAGCAGCACCAGCCACAGCGGCAGCAACCACTTCCGCTGGCGAAACCGAGAAAGAAAAAGCGCTTCAGGCTGCCATGAGCCAAATTGACCGTAAATACGGCAAGGGCTCAATCATGAAGATGGGCGAAGCCAGCAGTCGTTTGGCCATCGACGTCATCCCCACGGGTGCCATTGCACTCGACATTGCGTTGGGAGTTGGTGGCGTGCCACGGGGGCGTGTCGTTGAGATATACGGTCCCGAATCAAGTGGTAAGACTACCCTGGCGCAGCATATTGTTGCCCAAGCCCAGAAAGCTGGTGGTGTGGCCGCATTTATTGATGCGGAACACGCATTTGACCCCTCATATGCGGCACGCTGTGGTGTCAACGTCGAGTCATTGTTGGTGTCACAACCCGACTTCGGTGAACAGGCACTCGAAATTTGTGAAACCCTGGTGCGCTCCAACGCGGTCGATGTCATCATCGTCGACTCGGTGGCAGCGCTCGTCCCCCGTGCCGAAATCGAAGGCGACATGGGTGATTCATTGCCCGGGTTGCAGGCTCGTCTGATGAGCCAAGCGTTGCGCAAGTTGTCGGGCGCTATCAGCAAATCCAAGGCGGTCGTCATTTTCATCAATCAGTTGCGCATGAAAATCGGCGTCATGTTTGGTTCACCTGAAACCACTACTGGTGGTCAAGCACTCAAGTTTTATGCGTCCATTCGCCTCGATATTCGTCGTATTGAGACGCTCAAAAGTGGTACCGACCCTATCGGCAGTCGTGTACGTGTCAAGGTCGTCAAAAACAAAGTTGCACCACCCTTCCGCCAATCCGAATTCGATATTATGGCCAACGAGGGTATTTCACGTTCAGGGTGTATTCTCGACCTCGCCACCGAAATGGAAATTATCCGCAAGAGTGGTGCTTGGTTCTACCTTGGCGAGGATCGTCTCGGTCAAGGGCGCGAGAATGCCAAGCAGTTCCTGTCGGAAAATCCCGTGTTGCTCGATGAAATTGAGCGCCTCATCAAAGTACAGGCCCTAGAGCGTGGTACCGTTACTGCTGTCAAGGCAGCCAGTACAGCAGACGACGGCGATGCCTTCTTCGAGGAATAACCCTACACCAGCGCCAGGTGTCATTACCGCAATTCGGGCACAGGTGCGCCATAGTCAGCGTGTCTCGCTCGAAATCAACGGCGAATTCGCCCTCGGGATTAGTCTCGATGTGTTGGCCCACGAAGCACTCTTCGTGGGTCAGCACCTTGATGATGCCACCATTGCCCGCCTGATGACGTCGGTGGCATTTGATCAGGCCAAGCAGGTCGCCTTGCGCCTGCTCGAATTACGCCCACGGAGCCAACGTGAGCTCACAGACCGCCTGCGCCAGCGCAGTTTTGCACCTGAGACAATTACTGCTGTATGTGCCTTGCTCAGTGAGCGTGGGCTGATTGATGATGCCGCATTTGCCAATTACCTCGTCGAGCAGCGCCAACGCCTGCGCCATCGTGGTGCTGGTGCAATCCGCACCGATTTGCGCCGTCATGGCATCGACAACGAGACTATTGCCGAAGTAAGTGTATCCCACGACCTCGGTAGTGCCGATACCACCAACGCCCTAGCCTTTGCACGCACCGTTGCGGCACGTCACCGCGGGCTTGATCGTGCCACATTTACGCGCCGACTCGGTGGTGCGCTCCAACGCCGCGGCTTTGATAGTAGTGCTATCCGCCACGCACTCAATACCGTCTGGCAGGAGTTACAGCAACCACAGTAAATCCCATTTGGCGGCATTTTGCGTTTTCGGGTTTCATTTATCGGGTACAATAGACACGAGCAGTAGAAATGTTGTGTGTGGGAGTTGTTCATGCCTGATGTGCATTATCTCGGTCATGCTTGTTTTCGCATTCGCGGGCGCGACGGTGCCGTTGTGATGGATCCCTGTGATCGTTCGACTGGGTACGACATTGGTCGCCCGACGGCGAGTGTTGTCACCGTCAGTCACTACCATGCTGATCACGCCAACACGGGTGCGGTACGTCCCATTCGTGAGCGCCTCAATACCTTTGATGGGCCTGGCGAATATGAAGTCGGGGGCGTGTTAATCACCGGTGTGCGCACCTATCACGACAAAAAGCGCGGTGTGGAGCGTGGTCGCAACACGGTATTTGTGATTCACATCGATGATATGGCGTTTGCGCATCTCGGTGACCTCGGGCACGAGTTGACCTCAGCACAAATTGAGGATATTGGCGATATCGATGTGTTATTTGTGCCGGTCGGTGGCAATGAATCACTGAATGCTAGTGAGGCAGTCGCAGTAATTGCACAGCTCGAGCCACGTATCGTGATTCCAATGCACTATGCGGGCCCACAAGCGATTCTCGACTTACCACTCGACCCCATCGAACGGTTTTTGAACGAAATGGGAGTCAAAGAACCAGTCTTTGAAGAAAAGCTGACTGTTTCGAGCGGTTCGTTGCCCCCAGAAGGCTCCGCAGCACGTGTCGTCTTGTTACGCCCTGCAGCTGTTGCCTAGCCTATGGTGTGCTATACTACGATGACACGTGCAAACGCCGTCAAATGCGTCAGTTACTCGAGGGGAAGAGTGCTTCCCCTCGTGTTGTTGTGTAGTAGGCGAGAGGAGCGCCACGTGCAATGACTAAATACATATTTGTGACCGGTGGTGTGGCTTCTTCCGTCGGCAAGGGAATTACCGTTGCCTCACTCGGGCGGCTCCTCAAGAGTCGTGGTATTCGGGTGTCAGTACAAAAACTCGACCCGTATATCAACGTCGACCCTGGCACCATGTCGCCGTATCAACACGGTGAAGTCTTTGTCACCGACGATGGTGCGGAAACAGACCTCGACCTCGGGCACTACGAACGCTTTATCGATGAAAATTTGACGCGTGTGAGTAATGTCACTACTGGGCAGATCTACTCCTCCGTTATTCAGAAAGAACGCCGTGGGGATTACCTCGGGGGCACCATTCAAGTCATTCCGCATATTACCAATGAAATCAAGAGTCACATCTTTGCTGCGACACGGCAGAGTAATGCAGATGTGGTCATCGTGGAAATTGGTGGTACCGTGGGAGACATCGAAGGATTGCCCTTTTTGGAGGCAATTCGGCAGGTGCGCAAAGACATTGGTCGCGATCAAGTCCTCTACATCCATGTCACACTGCTACCACACATCGGTGCGACGGGTGAAGTCAAAACCAAACCGACCCAACATTCAGTGATGGAGTTGCGTCGTGTTGGTATTTCGGCTGATATCATCATTTGTCGTGCTGATCATCCAATCACTGATGACATCTGCGAAAAAATTGCGCTCTTTGCTGATGTGGACCGTGAAGCGGTCATCCCGATGGAAACAGTAAATACTATTTATGCGGTGCCGTTGCGCCTCGAAGAATACGGGTTGGGAGAATACATCTGCAAGCGTCTCGATTTGCATGCATCAACGCCAGACTTGGCGCAGTGGCAGCAGCTCGTCGAGCGCATTGCCACACCACATGCTGAGATTACCATTGGGCTAGTCGGCAAGTATGTGGAGCTGCATGATGCCTACCTGAGCGTGATGGAGGCACTCGGTCACGCCGGGATCCATCACCGTGTCAAAGTCAATATTCGCTGGATTCAATCCGAACGTGTCACGGTCAGCAATGTGGCCGAGCTCCTCACTGGGGTGCATGGCATTCTCGTACCCGGTGGATTCGGCGATCGTGGCATCGAAGGCAAAATCATCGCTGCTGACTACGCCCGCATGTCACAGACCCCCTACTTTGGGTTGTGTCTGGGCATGCAATGTGCTACCATCGCGTTTGCACGCCACGTACTCGATGATCCCGAAGCCAATAGCTCGGAATTCAACCCACGTGCAACAAATCCGGTGATTGACCTGATGCATGACCAAGTGTCCATAACCAACAAGGGAGGCACCATGCGCCTTGGATCATACCAGTGTGTGTTGACGCCTGGGAGCAAGGCCGCTGCCGCCTACGGTGCTAGCACCATATCCGAACGCCACCGCCATCGTTTCGAATTCAACAATAAATACCGCACTCAGCTCGAAGCCGCCGGATTGATGATTAGTGGGCAATCTCCAGACAATCGCCTTGTCGAGATTGTCGAGCTCCGCGATCATCCTTGGTTTGTGGGCACGCAATTCCACCCCGAGCTCAAATCACGTCCCACACGCCCCCATCCCCTCTTTCGCGATTTTGTGGGTGCCGCCTTGCGCCATGAAATCTAAGGTGCACACATGCAAAGACGAACGCCGCCCAGGGCATCCTGGGCGGCGTTCTGTGCCAACAAGCGGTAGACGTTTATTCGAGGTAGTCTTTGAGGTGCTGACCAATGTCCGTGGTGCGCAAGCGGCGCAGCGCTTCTGATTCAATCTGACGTGCACGCTCACGCGTCATCCCCAAATCTTGTCCGACTTCTTCGAGGGTACGGCGGCGACCATCGGCCAACCCATAACGCATATCGATGATGCGACGCTCACGCTCTGTCAGTTTGTTGAGCGCAACAACCAAATCTTGGCGGAGCATTTGGCGTGAAGCAAACTCGACAGGGGTTTGCATGACATCATCCTCGAGGAATTCACCGAGGGTATGCTCGTTGTCGTCACCCACCGGTGTTTCGAGTGAAATCGGCTGACGTGCTGATTCGAGGATGTGCACCACGCGATCCACGGGCATCTCCAAAGCTTTGGCGATTTCCTCGGGGGTGGGATTGCGTTCGAGCTGTTGTGACAAGCGATCAACGACCCGTTTGACCTGGCTAAACGACTCACCCATGTGTACGGGCAAGCGAATCGTACGCCCCTGCTCAGCGATGGCACGGGTTACTGCCTGACGAATCCACCACGTCGCATATGTCGAAAACCGATTCCCCTTCCAGCAGTCAAACTTTTCGACAGCACGCATCAAACCGATGTTGCCTTCTTGGATGAGGTCAAGCAATGATAAGCCACGGCCAACGTATTTTTTGGCAATGCTCACCACCAAGCGCAAGTTGGCTTCAGTCAATTCTTCACGTGCAGCAGCACCCTGTTGCTCGGCACGGGCAAAGGCTTTACTGAGCTCATTCGTCTGGGTAAAGGGGTCGACGAGCGTCTCAAGCTGATTCTTTTCGATGGTCTGTTGCACGGCACCCGGCATCAACTGCCATGCACTAGCCACGCGCTTGACTTGCATGTCAAACGCATCACATAGCTCACGCATGCGCTCACCGTCGATGGTCTTGGCCTCACCAGGCGAGTTAGCACGCACCCATGCTTCACGGAGGCGGAAGTACTCCATCCGCTGTGGGTTATTGAGTGTATAGAACATTTCAATAGCCGTTTGTGTAGACAGTGGCATCACCGTTTCACTATCCAACACCTGTTGCAATATCGACTTCGCCGTTTGCCACACGGGCCACGACTGCATCAAGATGTGCAACACACCCCACGCCATATCGGAGATGCGCTCAGCATTAGCAGTACTTGTCGTAGTGCTTTTCACGGATTCGAGCAACGATGCGACTTCGATTTTGCGGGCCAACTCAATTTCGCGCTTAGCATTCAACAACGCTGTGCGGCCAATCGCCTGCAGGTAATACTGCACAGCGTCAGGCAACGAGCCCACCGACAAATCAGCGTCAATGAAATCGTTCTCCGTTACGGTGGTTTCGACTTCATCGTCGAGCAACATGTCATCGGGCAATACAGACATTTCGGCTTCTTCCTTTTGTGTGGTAAACAATACGTCCCCTGCGGCTACTCCATGCGATTCACCATCATCACTGGTCATATGCTGCGTGGCATTTTTGCCCGCTGGCAACCTGTGATTTGGCGTGTCGTCGAATGTCAGACTCATGATTTCCCCGTAGTACTATCCTGAAATTCGGCGATATGAAGGCGGCGTGCTTACGCTCGCCGCATCAATCCACTCAGACTCGTCGTACGCTTCCTCGAGGCGATAAAGAGCCGCACCTAAGAGTGCGGTGTAAAATTTAGTATAAAACGATAGTAAAAAATCTGTCAAGTAGGCA
>JBKCGB010000103.1:0-18615 GCA_046303375.1 Roseiflexaceae bacterium | reverse complement strand
GCTAGCTGGGTGACCACGATGCTCCGTGTGATATTCCCTAATATCCGGGTAGCCATCCTCAATGTCACATTTATCACATTTGCCATCGTGATGGGCGAACTCACCTTGGCGCAATTCTTGGTGGGCGGCACAGTCGCATTTGCGCCATACCTCGCACTCCTCGGTCGTGCACGTGCCTACGAGCCAGCCGCACTCACGGTGATTAGTTTGTTATTGACCTGGATTACCATCGGCACGATGCAATGGCTGGGTCGTGGCCAACGAATCAATATTTCTGGGGCACGCTAGGAGATACAACATATGAGTTTCTTGATACTTGATCATGTGCAAAAAACATTCGGCACCACGGTGGCAGTGGCCGACATGTCACTGCATGTCGCACAAGGGGAGTTTATCTCGCTGCTCGGGCCGAGTGGTTGTGGCAAAACCACCACATTGCGCATGATTGCAGGATTCGAAACACCGAGTGCGGGCCACATTGTGCTCAATGGGGTCGATATTAGCCATACTCCTACCAACAAACGGAACATTGGCATGGTGTTTCAGTCGTATGCGCTCTTTCCCAATATGACGGTTGCCGATAATATCGGCTTTGGGCTGCGTGTCAGTGGCACCGATCGGCATACCATTGCATCGCGTGTCGCGGAAATGCTGCAACTCATCGACCTCGTCGGATATGGGCAACGCTACCCGCATCAGCTCTCTGGTGGTCAACAACAACGCGTCGCGCTGGCACGTGCCCTGGCCAGACAACCACAGATTTTGCTCCTCGATGAACCATTATCGGCGCTCGATGCCAAAATTCGCGATAGTTTGCGCCAGGAAATTCGCACCATCCAACGCCAGCTCGGAATCACGACCATCTACGTAACACACGACCAACAAGAAGCGATGGCACTCTCCGACCGCATCGTGGTGATGAGTCATGGGCATGTGGCACAGATTGGGACCCCACACGACATCTACAACACGCCACAGAGCACCTTTGTGGCATCCTTTGTAGGGACACTCAACCAACTTACCGCAACAGTAATCGATACCCAGCAGGTGCAATTTGCAGATTTTCATTGGCAAAGCGCTCGCCCCATCACCGCCACCCCTGGGGAGACCGTCACATGTGCTATCCGCCCCGAGCTCTTGCGCTTGGGTGACACCTACCACAACCACTGTCATGGCGAGGTGCGCGATGTGGTGTTCCATGGAGCTACCATCCGCATCGAGCTGACCGTTGCCACGCATACACTCATCGTAGACATGTTTAATGATCGTACGACACCGATTCCTGAGCGGGGCAGCCATCTCAAAGTGTCATTCCCCGACAACGCGCTCCTCGTCCTTGATCAAGATGTCGTAGCGGGATCCGCAACCACAATCCAACGCTGACAGACCCCAGCCAAGAGCGTTATCGCTGCCGCCATCGCAAATACCGCACCAATGCCAGCATACTGCAAGGCGGCAGCAAGCATCCACGTACCCATGCCTATCCCTAGGTCAAATGCCAAATAAAACGCTGCAGTGGCACGCCCACGTTGTGCGATGCTGTCCACATGAATAGCAATCAGCGCGGGATGCCAGACCCCACCACTACTCGCCGTCAGGACTGCAGCCACACACAGCCACCACACATCGGTGGCATAGGCAAAGCACAACATGCCCGCCGCCATCATTACTGCACTTGGCCATAACACATCACGCCGATCAGGACGGTCGAGCAGTGTCCCAGTCAGCATACGCGTGGCGATAATCGCAATGCCGTACACGGTATACACCCATCCAAGCGATGTGATAGCACGCCGTTCCGCAAGTATTGGCACATAGGAAAGATAGGCACCAAATCCAACCCCCAACAACAGGGTAGTCAGCATGGCTGGCCACAACACCCGTGGGAAGTTGAGCAGTGTTGTCCACACTATCGGAGACGGAGACGGCAACAGTGCCTGCCGTGGCACGACCGCCATGATGACGGCACCACTCACCAACGAAAGGATGCAACACAGCACAAATGCCCCAAACAACGTGAGTGTGCTGAGATTGCTCGTGACCAATACCGGAATCAGCGAAATAGCGATATTTGCGGCAGCACCAAACCGCGCCAATGCGGCACCACGCGCAGATACAGGTACCAAATCAGATACCAATGCGGTGGATGCAGTGGTGAACGCCACATACCCTAGTGCCTGCATGACACGACATACAAACAACCAGGGCACTGATGTGGTTACGATCACACAGAGACTGCCCACCGCCAATGCCAACGTCCCCGCGATGATGACTGGGCGCACGCCGTACCGGTCACACCATACACCCACAAACGGGCGCCCCACCAATGATGCCACACCAAACGCCCCCATGACCAAGCCAATTTGCCAATCAGGCACACCGATCAGCGTCATGTACTGGGGGAATGGTACCAACAAGGTATAAAAGGCGGCAAAAAAACACACCGCAGCCACAAACGTAACCCAAAATGCCCGATGGAACGTGGCAACCATGGCGTGCATCCTCATGCGGAATATCGTGGTTTGTACGCCAGTATTGTAGCATGCACCTGGCTGAATACGGTATCATACATGCATGAACATACACGCGCAACACCCGTACATCTGGCTCATTGGCATGGCAATCGGCCTGCTGACACAATGCACGACACCACCACCTGTCACAACACCAGTGCCATTGCAACCAACCACTACAGCTACCAGCATACCCATGGCCATAGTGATACCACATACCACCTACTACCAGATCCCTGATCGTTCGCAGATCGTCGTACGTACCGCCACTAATGTGCAGACATTCCCCCTCGACAACGGCATCACCCAGCTAATTGCTACTGACACCCATATCGCCTACCGTGATGATGATCACACTGTGCACCTAGTTGATACGACCACGGCACAACACACCATACTCGATATGCCATGCGAAGATATTGCTTGGCATACTGCCCCCGATACGTTGTGGTGTATCGCATATGCTAATCTGTATATCCTGAGCCCCACACAAACTACCCTCGTTGCAATCGCCCCACCCACACAGCGCTTTGTGCGTATCGTTGCCACACCGCATCACGATACGCCATGGGTCATCCGCGCGGATGCCACAGACGTCACACAACTCTGCCCAATTGACGAGACGCAGGCATGCCACACACGCACACAGTTGGCACAGTGGAACAACAACGGCACCATGGTGGCCACAGTACACGCTGACAAAGTGGATGTACAAACTACAATAGGGGAAGCAATCGCGACTATAGCTGTCGTAGAGGTACGCTACGTGGCATGGCTCGATGCAGAGACGCTCTTTCTTAGCACACCCCAACGCACCTATTCCTATGCAATCACCACTCACAACCTCATCGATATCACCAACCAATTCCCTGTACGAGACCTACTCGCAGTACGCTAGTCGCATACATCGGGGATTACCTGCTATTCGCACAGGGCCTTGATAAGTTCATACGCAACAGTAACAGTCGGCATATACGCAGAAAAATAGACCCATGTCCCTTGATGCTGCGTCTTGACCAACTTTGCTTCGCGGAGGATTTTGAGGTGATGTGAAATGGTCGGCTGTGACAAATCAAAGTACTTTTCAATGTCGTTCGCACATAGTTGCGTGTTTGTTTTGCGTGCCTCATTGAGGAGACGCATCATTGACAGCCGCACCGGATGTGCTAATGCCTTGATGAGCTCTGATTGCTCAATCACGTCATCACTCCGCGCCATCCCTACACTCGCGCTCACTTTCCCACCCTTCTTCGTGGATCTGGTCGAGCTACGCTTCATAAAGGTAACCTCTTGATATTAATATTTGACACAACATTGTGATTATACTGAACTAATTTTGGATTATTACACATATTTGTGTATTTTTTACACCTCAAAAATTACAGATATGTAAACTATGTTTGTAACATTATATTAATTGTAAATTTTGTAAACTTGTATTCCCATAAATTGTAGATGCGACGGTCAATACCGATCTTTGGTGATATGATGGTCTAGTCGCGCAGGATAACACCAGTCATACAATGGATACCACCGCCACCTTTAAAGAGCTGCGAAATATCGACTTCATGGCATTCGATGTCGTGGGCTTCAAACAGTTTCCGTAAGGCAGGGTTCCCTGATGGCATAATCACCACATTGGGTGCCACCGGCACCATATTAATCGAACGTGGATAATGTGTCACACCAGGAGCATCCATGGCATTGATAATGGTAAAGCCCATCGAGCGCAACAATTCATACGCAGCATGGGGGACATTATTGGGCACCATCACCGCAGTACGCGGTCCAACAATATTCACGCCACCATCGATATGACCACATCCCCACGGCATATTGACAATATGCGGATCAAATCCCATGCTTTTGAGTTCGTGTGCCACCTGTTGCGCACCAGCCATATTGGTACGTAATCCCGTTGCCACTAGCACAACGCCATCACGCACATACACCACATCAGCACCTTCAAAGACGGCTTCGCCATGGACACCATGCACGATGGGTACGCCATGATTGATGAGTGCGCGTGCCGCCGTCCATTCTTCGCCGGCACGCGCCGCTGAGGCCATGCGTGCGATGATAGCACCCCGTGGCGTCATAAAAAAGTGATCGCGGCAAAAGTAAATATTGGGCGTTGCCTGTGCACCAGGGGCGAGCTCAACCACTTCTACGCCAAAGTGGCGATAGGTACTGACCAACATATCATGTTGCTCGCGGGCTTGTGTAGGCTCCACAATGTCATCCCACAGCACTTTGGCAGCGTTGGTAATACCATCTATTTCAGGACCAGGCCGATGGAGCATGACCCGGCGCAACCGGCCGTATTCGGTAGTCACACCGATACGCGTACTCGCATCGAGGCTACGTGCTTGCCATTCATCGCCACCATGGGCAGCCGTCAGTGAAACATGCGTCATTTTTTCCTCTTTTGTACAATCCTCATATCATGTGCCTTTATCTTACCATGAGCACGACCACGGATTGAATGCCTGATACGCACCCTACAGTTGGCATACTTCTACCAGCACGACACAGGTGCAGACCACGCTATAATAGGAGGTATCCATCTGCCACACAGGAGGTGCGTATCATGCCCGACCATATCAGCGCAATTGCTGCCATCCGTGCACTACCAGCACAGCTCCAGCATGCAGTAGCAGGGCTTACACCAGCCCAGCTCGTGGCACGGCCACATGCAGACGAGTGGAGCATCGCCCAAAATGTGCATCATCTCGCTGACTCACACATGACCGCATATATTCGTTGCAAATTAATTGCTAGCGAGGATCGACCACCGCTCAAAGCCTACGACCAAGATGCCTGGGCTGCGCTCCCCGATGGGTCAAATGCAGATATCAGCACGTCACTCACGTTGCTTGCTGCCTTGCATGTGCGCTGGGCTGATTTTTTTGCTACACTCGCTGCAAGCGACTGGCAACGCGTGGGTATCCACTCTGCGAGCGGCGAAGTCTCGCTCGAGCGTCAACTCATCGGCTATGCTGCGCATGGTAAAGACCATTTAACGCAAATTGATGCCGTCAAAGCGGCACTCGGTCTCTCACACAGAAAGTAGGTCTGATGATGCCTGATTATGGATTACGCGGTCAACGTGCCCTCGTGACGGGTGGCGCATCGGGGATTGGGCGCGGGATTGTTGAGGCGCTCGCAGCCCACGGGGTGCATGTGGCACTCACGTATTTGTCGAGCGATGCAGGCGCACACGAAACAGTGGCTGCAGCCCAGGCACACGGCGTCAAGGCACTGGCAATCAAGGCCGATTTGACCGATGAAACCGCCGTGAATGCGGTTGTCAACGACACCGTCCAGTTCCTCGGCGGCATTGATATTCTGGTGACCAATGCGGGGGGAATTCTCGGGCGCAAGGCCACACTCGATATCAGCCGTGATACGTGGGACAAGGCCTTTGCCCTCAACGTGACCAGCACGTTTTTGTGTTGCAAAGCAGTTATCCCACACATGACTGCCCAAGGTGGCGGCTCCATGGTGCTGATGAGCTCACAGGCTGCGTTCGATGGCGGTGGCGTTGGCTCAACCTACTATGCTGCCACCAAAGGTGCCATTCTGACATATACCCGTGGGTTGGCCAAAGAGCTCGCCCCGCAGCGCATTCGCGTCAACTGTGTGGCACCTGGGCTGATTGATACGCGCTTTCATGACATTCATACGCCGCCCGATATGCGCGCCACTGTGCGCAGCCGCATCCCACTCGGCCGCGAAGGCACCCCCGCCGATGTCGCTGGCGCCGTCATCTATTTGACGTCTGAGTTGGGCGCATATCTGACGGGCGAAACCATCATCATCAATGGTGGGCAGAGTATGTACTAGTCACTGCAGCACACATCCTGTGGTTTGTGGTGAATGCACGAGCCACAGGATGGAAAGTGCATCGTCCTGATTATTCATAAATTTATTATTTTAAATTATTTATATTTTACAATGCATAGTATACGAATAGATAAAAATGGGAGTGTATTGTGAAAGAGTTAAACCCTATTTACAAAACCAGACTAGTGTGATAGTGTGCAACTATAGTTATTTGTGTAGCAAATAGAACATGAAGGAGTGTCTATGAATACGACACGACTCTACCGATTCATCGTGTTGATGGTCATCAGCATGATGTGCGTCACTGGGTTGTGGAGCGGGAGCTCTAGTCAGTCAGTCGCAGAGGCCAAACCAAGTGTGCGTAGACTCGACGCCGACAGCACGGATATGATGGCGCATGCTGCTGGGAGTGAGTGGCACGACAAAAGCAAATCACCATTGGTGGTAGATTTTTCTCCACCAAGCCAAACGGAAATCAAAAGTATTGGTGGCATGGATCAATGGCTTGCGAGTCAGGGGCAAGCGGTGAACGCAAGCCCGCGGGCCGCAGTAACAGGCAAAAATCGCGTACTGATTATTCGGGTACATTTTAGTGATTCCACGCAACGATTATCGAATGCACAACTGGTTACGAACTGGCTTGAACCGCTCAATACGCTTTTCCGGACAACGTCCAACGGCAAAAATGATGGCTGGGATTTTGATTTTTACGGACCAGTGAATGTAAGCTCACGTAGTACCTATGTGCGGCCGAACAACCAAATGAATGATGATAGTGCTAATAATATGCAGAAACTCGTCGATGATGTAGTGGATGCGTCAGATGAAGACGATCTTGAGCCATTGTTAGATCAAGCAGATACGGTCATCTTGCTAATGGATAACCAGTCACAAGCCCGTTTACGGGGCGTAAATAGTTGGAATGGAAGAGAGTATGATTTTGGTCTATTTGATGAAGGTGATGACATCATAACCATCTTCATGGACGAAGGTGGTATGTGCAGTGGATGTACCGCTGCAGACTTCGCAAACTTAGACACGTACATGTGGGGTGTTATGGCACACGAATTAGGCCATTCACTCCAGGCATTCAAAGGTGGTGTGCACCAAAAAATCGAGTACGCCCACCCAAGCAATTATCTCAACGCATATGAGCTTTTGGATGCAAATTACCCAGGGCACGTCAGTGCATATCTGAAGACATTCACGATGGAAGAATGGTTGCCTGATTCATTTATTACTACAGTTAGTAATAGTGGCACCCAAAAACCATCTGATGCAGGGTATTGTTTACGTGCAATTGAATACGACCCAGCAGTATTCGCCACACCACAAATTTTAAAAATAAATATTACGGGCAGTGTGTGGTATTTGGTAAGTGCGCACCGCAAAGTCAATGGCGATGATAAGGCACCAATACCTGAGGAGGGTATTTTAATCGAGCGGATAGTCGCAGATGGTATGACGCAGTGGGAAGATGGCGACCAAGACGGGGTTGTTGATGCAGGTGAAACGATAACCATAAAATCTGCGGTACGCGGTTTTGCGAATGCTGGTGGTGCATCAAATCGCGACAAGCTTTGGGGGGTAGGGAAAACGTTTAATAATTCGACGGATGGTAACATTGCTGGCGACTCATCGGATGGTATCAGTATTAGCGTATTATCAAACCCCAATCCTGACACGTGGTGTGTGCGCGTCAGTTATGGTCCTGCAGCAAACCAGCCCGATGTGGGTATTTACCCGTGGCGGCAACCTCCAGGTGAGACATACGAAACCACAGATATTTGGGTGGATAGTCCACTCAACGGCTATAACAACTATCGTTATGGTCTATGGAATGACTTGACAGGCTTACCCGTGCCACGTGGTAATGGCGATGATCCAGCCGTGGGTTCCATTAATCGCATCTACGCACGTGTACGTAATTTCGGTACGACCAGCGCAGCCAATGTCAAAGTCCAATTCAAAGTCACAGATCCGCTCGGAGTCGGTGTCCAGAACACAAGCTGGGCAAATGTGGGTGCACAGGTTACGTCGGCACAATTCCCCGGATTAGCCACAATACCGCCAGGTGGATATGTCGATGTGTATACGGAGTGGACTCCCAATCCCACATTGACTCCACAACAGATTGCTGACGGTGTCTTTTACTTCCACAGCTGTATTCGTGTAGAAATTGCTACCGTCGCAGGTGAAAGCATCACAGGTAATCAAGATGGCGAAGATGAGCAAGAGAACATACAAAACTTCGAAGCAACACCCACACGTAGTCCGATTTTTGATCATACGTTTGATATCATCAACAATGAAGCGCGAAATAGACTCATCAACATCTTCAACAACAACAACTTGCCAAATGGCTGGCAGCTGAGCATCAATGGCGGGAACAGTGACATACCCATTCCCTCAGCAACAACACTCACAGTGCCAATATCAGTCACTGCGACTGGGTCGAGTGCCATCGGCAGCAGCTTTACTGTATCGCTGACTGCAGCAGAGGCAATCGATTTGATCAACCCAAATGCGAGAGACGAAATTCATCCATCTTTTGATGAACTGGGCGGCTTCGACTTCACTGTCAATGTGCTCGCTGATACCTCTATCGCCTGTGAGGCCTACATTCAAAGTGGGCGCGTCAGTGTGGTCGGCACGCTCGACGGCTTCCAGGGCATCCATCAGGCGGGCACCCCGCTGCGTGCCTATGCGCAACTCTTTGATGTCAACGACAATCCGATCCCGCTCGACGACCGTGCCACTGGCGATGTAGGGGCGAATGGCGTTTTCCGCATGAATTTCTCGTACTACCGCGACAACAAGGGTCAATCGGTCCCACAGATACCACAAAAGGTTCGCTGTCGCTTCCCCGGCACACATCTGCTCGCTAGCAGTAGCACTCAGGGCGTTGGTATCCTCAATCAGGCACCACCAACCGCTACGATTGTGCCGTGGTTTGCCAGCCAGTTCCATTCCAATCTGGCACTCAACGGCTTCTGGCCGCCCTTTTTCCCATACGGCAACTTTACTTGTGCATTCGGACGCTGTCCAGTGTTGGTAGCGGGCACCCATGGGCGTGGTGCACGCATGATTGACGCCAACTCGACCATGTTGCAGAGCACGGCTCCAGTGAACTTGGGACCCAACTTCACTGTCTCGCTGTGGGCACGGCGTACACGCAACAACATGACCGAGACGTTGGTGTCGCATGGTAACAGCTTCTTGACTGGTCAACTCTTCAACATGGGATTCACCGACACCAACCAGGTCGTGTGTAGCACCTTCAACGACGAATTGCTTTCTAGCACGGTCATTCGCGACCGCGATTGGCACCACTATGCGTGTGTGGTAGCGGGCAATCAGCGCCACCTCTACATCGACGGTGCACTCGATAATTCGCGCACAGCTGTAGTTCCCAACTATGCACAGAACACCACCGTGTATGTGGGACGCCGGCTAGACAGTGCGCGCGCGTTTGACGGTACCATTGACGAAGTGCGTGTCCATTCGTCTGCTCTCAATGCCACACGTATCGGTCAACTCTATGCCAACGATCCAACATTCGTGAGTGCGCCGCTGGCGAGTAGCAGCTTCGACGATGTCATCATCGCTGAGAGCAACGGCGTCTTCTCGTACTGTGCCAATCAGCAGTGTCCCAAGGTCTACTACCCCGACATCTACTATCCCGATGCCACGGGGAATCCGACTCCTACCACGTATCCTGCTACGGTGCACAACCGTCCTCATGAGCGCTTTGCGGCAGTTTACATGGAGCCCAACCACCCCATGAGTTATGGTGTGGCAGCGGCAGTGACTCCCTACCCGGGTGTCGACAGTTCGCTGATGTTCTGGGCACGCCTCGACGATTCCTCGGCACTTACCTACCCACTTGTGCAGTCGCTCACCACGCCACCGGTCAACCGACCATCGATTGCATGGACGGGCGCGTCCCATGCACTCCAGTATGCCAATCTCAACTACACGTGGGACGATTATGACAACAAGTGGCACCTGTTCACCTTTGTCAAACGTGGCGCTATGCTCGAGTTGTACATCGACAATAATCTGGTCAAAGAAGAATACGCACCACCCGGGTTACAACCATTCCGTGTATCCACAGGCTCCACCATCAACGTGGGTGGTGTGAGTGGTGGTGAGGTGGCTGCCGTTGAATTGTCGCCGTTTGCCTATACTGGTGCCTACATCCAGTGGCGCTACGAGAACGGAATCCCCAATCCCACACCACAGAAACCGACTGTGTCGCGTGTTAATACGATTACCATGACCCCGAGCATGACACCCACCGGCACATTTAGTCCACCAACGCGGACCTGGTATCGTACCTTTGTGGTGATACCAACCAGTATCGCCGTCATACTCACCGCACAGGCGAATCAAATCAACCTCAACAATGCTCCAACGAGAACTGCGCAAGCGCTTGCCACGCAAATGGCCAACATGCACGTGCAAACTGCTACCAGCATCCGTCGCACACAAGAAGTTATCAATAACACAGAAACGCGGCTTGTGGCAACGGATAGCGCAAGTACTGCGACCGCCTATGTGGCCACCATGGCAAAGACGGTGGTTGCCACGCGCAAACTCCCGACAATCATTCTGCCCACCATTGTGTTTGTCGGCTTCCCCACGTTGCAACCGTCGTACACCAATACGCGTACAGCCACGAGTTCACCCACCATTAACCCCAAATTCACAGCAACGAGTAGTCGTACGAGTACTGCGACCCGTTCGTTCACTGCTACGCGTTCACAAACACGTTCGATGACCAACACACGATCACGCACATCGACACGTACGCGCATCAGTACACCGACATTCGTCACCATGACCGCCACCGTGACCATGAGTCCCACGGCAATCAGCACGCGGTTTGGACCAGATACCGTCTTTACGAACCGGCTGCCTGCGGGCATGCTAGTACGCGCACTCCAGTTCATTTCGGATCAGCGTGAGAATTCCTGTTCAAGCAAGGATATCGCCTGTCCAGCCAATGACTGGAGCGACCCCGTCATCAGCGATATCGCCATCCCATTCTACCGCCCCGACATTCGTGCGGGTATGGTGCCAGCCTACTACGAGATTACACTCGCTGATCGCAACACCAAACAACCGCGTGGCTTCATCATGATGGCGGTGGACTACAATAAGAGTGCCGATTGTGTGACCAATCAGAACCCCGCTTGTGGAGTGGTCGACTACCCGATTGCCCACTGGAACAGCAGTGGTCCTGCAATGAGCGCACAACTCACCACACAAATCTCGACCGATGGGCTGTCGGAATACAAGCTGTGGAAGTTGGATACCCTCAGCTATGTGGCCATCCAAAACAATAGCATGGTCGGGTCGGTGGGCGCATTCCCTGTCCTGATTAACAATCTGGCACAAAGCTTCTCCTATTACGGCAATGCACAAGGTGACGGCGATACCATGTGGTCACCAACGAACCTCGATGAGTCGGATGATCGCAAGCCGGAAGACATCATGCCTGAATATGAGCACATTGGTATCTCGGACGAAGTTGCAGATCGCACTTGGCAGTTCAACGACGTTGATCTCAAGAACAACTTCTCGCAGTACGTGAGCAAGTACTCGTTCTCATTCGAACCGTTGCTGAATCAGCTCAAACAAGAAGCTATGCCGCAATGGAACAACGAGCGCATGGTGATTGACCCGTACATTGCAGGAGATGCGAGCCGACCTGATGTGCCGCGCTACAACATTGCGGTGCAGGCCAACTCGGTGACCAGCGTTGTACTCCCCTTCCGCGGTGTCACGCTCAACAACATCACCAACGAATCTCCTGAGGAATCACGCATCTCGTTTACCCTCGATTCCAAAACGCTATCCGGCTACTCGATTCTCAAAATCACCACCCTGGCGAATCCCACAGATGCGTTACCACGGCTGCGCTTGTTGATTCAAATGCCGAATGATGTGTCCGTGCAAGGACCGTACCAAAACGCAGCCAAGTTCACCTTCTTCCTGACTGACAAGGTCACGCAGGTCTGTCCCGCTGGTGATTACTGCCCATTGACCACATCCATGTTGAGCAGAGGATGGGCCCCATGGCGCTCATATTGGGCTGGTACGGGAGCCGACCAGCGCAATTACAACCAATTCGATGTGGGTGGCGGGTGTCTGTCGGGCTGTGGTCCAACAGCTTGGATGATGTTGTTTGGCTGGGTCGACTACAAGAGTTCACCGGCACCCAGCTATGCGGCATCGAGCGTATGGCCCAGACGGTGGAACAGCTATCGTGCTGGTGGCAACAACACCGGTGCCACCATCGGTAGCACGGGTACGGCGCCACAGGGCATGGATGCCGGCGTACGGAACGCAGTCGGCTACATCCGGAACGCAGTGGACACCTTCTGTTTCCCATTGTCTTCTTCAGGTGCTACCGTACCGTGGAAGATGGACAACGCGGCCAATTACCTCCACTACGTGGGCACTAGCATGAGTCTTGACACGCACTACAATATTGCCGGTGCCCACGAAGACCGCCTGACACGGTATGCGCTCGAGTCGTTGTCGAGTAGCAATCCACGCCCCGTGGTCATCGGTACCGGGCACCTTGCCCACTATCCACTGGCGTGGGGAGTGCAATACACCACACGTCCAGAAGGGTTCTGGGAGGGCTGGGCAGATGGTGACGACGTCGTGTGGCACCAGTTCTGGTATGTCAACCAGGGCTGGGGCGGCAACGGCAACGGCTGGATCCAGACAGGGACGTGGTTTGCAGGACGGGTGAATCCATAGACTGTACGAAGAAGACACCGACACTCGTATCTGCGGGTGTCGGTGTCATTTTGTGCGGAGCGACGTATGTTTACGCCATGCACAGCACAGTATTATCACGCAATCGTATCCCGGAATGTATCACGAACGTGGTTTACGCCGTTGCCAAGCATACACACCTGCACACAGCGCTGTCAGTACAATCATCACCGTCACACTTCGCAAAATGTACACCGGGTCAATACGGTCAGTGGCAACCACTGCCACCAATGGACCAAGCATGCCACCGAGTGAAATAATCATCTCTTTGAGTGCGGCGACTTGACCACGTTGATCGGGCGTGGTGATATCGATGTACGCAGCACCTAGCGCCGGTGTCACAAGCCCAGCGCCTAACCCAGAAATAAGCGAAGCAACGAGCATCGACGTATATGCGGGTGTCTGATCGACGCCAACATACCATGCAACATGAACCAAAAATCCAACCGCGATAATCACAAAGCGGCCGTAGCGATCACTCAGGCTCCCTGCGCCGAGTTCTCCTAATGCGGTGGCTGCCCCATAGACACCGACCACCACACCAAACATGGTAGCCGTGTAATTGTGATTGCCATACAAGTGTGTCAGCGTAGCAGGCTCAGTGGCCACCCAGGCAAACACCCAACTAAAATCAATCCACAACAACAAACCGAGTGCCAACAACGGTCGTGGTGGATTACGCCACAAGCTGAACCAATCGATGTTGTGGGTGTGGTTGGTATCTGCAATTTGCCGGCGTGTTTCGGGCATAATGAGCAACACCAGCAACACGGCAATCAATGCCATAGCCGCAGACACATAAAATGCAGCAGCAAAGCCGAATGCATCGTACAAGATGCCCCCAACCGTGGGACCAATAATCAGACCAATGCTAATCCCGCCCGTCACATAGCCAATCCAAGCGGCACGCCGCGCTTCAGGCGCAATATCGGCAGTGGCCGCAAGTGCCGCTGGCATCACACCCGAATTAAACAACCCGAGCACGAAGCGCAGTGCGATGAATTGATTCAGACCATCTGAGAATGGTGTAATTGCATTGACAATCACAATCGCCATCAGCCCGATAATCAACATGGGGCGACGCCCCCAACGGTCAACCAGATTCCCGGCAAATGGTGCACCAATCAGATTGCCCAACGAAAAGGCAAAACTCACCCACCCCAACGCACCCAATCCAATATTGCGTTCCATCAACCATGGTGCAAGCACGGGGTAGGGCATGGTATGGCCGATAAACGTCAGCATGACACATACAGACAATAGTGCGATAACCAGCAACGGACGACGAACCTGTGCCTGCATATATCCCCTTTTGTGTGAACTACCACCCGAGTGAACAGACGCCATTCTATGGTATTATAGATTCAATATGTTAACTGGACAATAATTGCCTGGCGAGGGAAGTCACCACACCTGTCCGATATAGATGCGCACACATGGTCATGTATGCAGAATTACCCGCTACTCCGCCATGACAACAGTCACCACCCACTGATGTGAATCGCATTATTTTGCGGAGTTGCACGCAATGACCACTGCCATTTTGCCCACACTCCTGAGTCAACCAAGCAGTCAACACTTGGCATATGCGCGTGCATCCATACGCGGTGAAGACTTGGCTGAGTTACTCGCATCCATGGCAAACGCCAGTGGTGGCATGATTGTAATTGGCGTCAATCCGCGCACCCAGAAAGCCGAAGGCGTCATTGATGTCGAGCAAACTACCCGCCTCGTCCTCGATGCAGCAGCGATGTGCTCGCCCACACTGGTCATCCCGATGCCACTCCAGATCGAGCATGCCAAACAGATGCTCATCTTTGTGAATGTGCCAAGCGGACTCCCCAACGTCTATGCGGTCAAGGGGCGCTATGTACAGCGGCGTGATGCCGATGATTTACCACTCGAACCCGATGCGTTGCGTAGTCTGTTTGTGGAGCGCGGTGGCATGACATGGGAACGCTTGCCACACGGCGATGCACTAATCACTGACCTCGACCCGGCCAAAATCACTGGGTATGTGCATCGCGTCGGAGCCGTGGCCGAAGAAAACGCTGTGGACTTTCTCATGAAACGTGGGTGTATGCACCAACAAGAGCATATTATTCGCCCCACCAATGCAGGAGTACTGCTGTTTGCGAGTGATATCGAACGCTTCTTTCCACAAGCCGAAATCACACTCGTGCAATATGCGGGTCCACGCATGAGCGATGAATTCATGCGGGAAGACATCCACGATACCCTCGTCGAAGCAGTGCGGCGTGCCGAAGTGTGGCTGAGCCAACACATGAAACGCGGCAGTGTCATGCAGGGACTCGAGCGCAAAGACTGGACGCAATTTCCACTTGCTGTGGTACGTGAGGTACTGGTGAATGCGGTGGCCCACCGCGATTATTTGATTCGTGGCGAGGGCATCCGAATTACGCTCTTTTCTGACCGCCTCGAATGTCACTCCCCCGGGCGCTTGCCCGGCCACATGACCATTGAAAACATCGCCGACCAACGCTTTTCGCGCAATGAAACACTCGTGCAAGTCATGGCCGATTATGGGCTCATTGAGCGCCTCGGCTACGGAATCAACCGTATGATCATCATGATGGAAGCCGCTGGTTTACAGCCACCTGTTTTTGCAGAAACTGATGGCGGCTTTTTGGTCACACTCTACAGCAACGATGAGAGTGACACTCCGCTCAGCGATGGCAACGACCATTGGCGCCGCATGGGACTCAATGACCGGCAAATCAACGCCATTACTGTGGTCAGTGAAAAACATCGCATCACCAATGGCGAGCTCCAAGAAATGCATCCATCGGTGTCAACCGAAACCATCCGGCGCGATTTGGCCGACCTCGTCGAACGCAACATTTTGCTCCGTATCGGCGACAAACGCGGTGCATATTACATCATGAAATGAAGTCAGACGCCCACATTTACTCAAAAAACGTAGCAATATCTGAGAGTGCTTTTTTGGTAATAATCGGCACCTGACAATCATCAGCAGGGTAGCCGACCGGCATCAACAAGTAGGCACGTTCGTTTTCGCCACGGCCACAGATATCGGCGAGGAATCCCATCGGGCTCGGGGTATGAGTCAGCGTGACGAGACCAGCATTGTGCACCGCAGTGATGAGCATTCCCACTGCGATTCCCATTGATTCAGTGACGTAGTAGTTTTTGCCTTTTTCGCCGTTGGCCGTAAAGTGCCAACTTTCGGCAAAACAGACAATCAGCCATGGTGCAATATCGAGGAACGGTTTACTCGCATTGGTGCCGAGTGGCGCAAGTGCGTCGAGCCATGCTTGAGGTGCCCGCTCCGTATAAAACGCCTGCTCTTCTTGCTCGGCGGCAATGCGAATGCGCCGCTTCATGTCAGGGTTACTCACCGCACAAAAATGCCACGGTTGCTGGTTGGCTCCACTCGGTGCAGTCCCGGCAGTCAACAAAATGTCAGCGATAATTTCTTTGGGTACCGGTGTATCAGCAAACATACGAATTGAACGCCGTCGTTGCATCGTCTGGCGGAAATCTCGGGCACGTTGCGCCATTTCTTGCGCAGGATAAGATTGGTAACTCGTGAGTGGGGCATGATTATCAGGAACGGTCATCGTTGTCCTCTCCTTTGTACAGTACACGCAACAACGCTGCACGCAATGCACGCGCATCGTGGCGTAGCGTGTCTTGTTTGTTCCACAAGGTGCGATCTGCACCATCCGATTCAATCAGTGGCCATGGAATCGCACGCACTCCTAGCGCCGCTATACTTGCCACATCACTCGCATCGAGATCGAGTGGTGCGAGGCCTTCTGCAGCCAGGCGTGCCACTTGCGCTCGTGATGCGAGGCGATTGTTGAGCAACACCGCATCGAGCACACCACTGCCGAGCAATGCGACCATCATGGCCACATGTCCCACATTATCGAGGTGCTCAGTTTGCCCTGTCTGTGTGGTCGTATTCGACACAAACACGACTTTGCCACGACATTGATGCAACGCATCACGGATTCCATCGGGCAAGAGCACCGCATGAATAGTCGTAAAAAAACTCCCTGGTCCGATCACAACCACATCGGCATCAACAATCGCTTGGCAGGCTGCTGGGTATGCAGCCACGGGCGGATCGAGGCGACACACGGCAATTGGTGCTTTGTGTGGCGCACGCACTGCGACTTCACCGACGTGGTCGCTGCCATCGATGAGATGCGCACACAGTTGCGTGGAATGTGCGGTGACCGGCAATACGGTCACTGCGCACTCCGCAAGCTGTGCCAATGTTGCCACCGCTTGACCAAAGTCACCCGATTCACGGTAGAGCGCTGCCAACATCAAATTGCCGAGTGCCATGCCGTTGAGATTGGTATCACCATGACCATCAAAGCGGTGTTGCAACAGCTGTGCGATGGTGTGGTGCTGCGCATGTGCGGCGATAGTCGCACGGATGTCACCTGGAGCAGGCATATTGCCACCAATGTGACGCGCCACCCCCGTGGAACGTCCTGTATCCGTGACTGCGATAATGGCTGTTTTGTCATAACTATCGGGGATGGCGCGTAGTGCCACACTTGCACCACCGCCACCACCGAGCACCACGGCACGGCCGCGTTTCATAACGATTACTCCATGTCCTCACGGGTCATCTCAGACCGTGGGCAGTTGCCACGGTGATTGCACAAACGCCTGCAACAGACGCACAGTAGCATCGATGTCACTGGGGTCAACCATTTCGAATGCCGTATGCGTATATCGTGTGGGGATACCAATCAAGAGCGCGGGGATGCCACTATCGATAAAGGCTGCACCATCTGATCCATAATTTGCATATACACCATGCTGGAAAGGAATCCCGTGCTGGGCGGCCAGATCGGCACAATGCCAGAGTAATCGGCGGTCGTACTGGATGGCCGCATCTTTGTGGACGAGCGTGGGGCCGCCACCGAGGCGGGCATCGTATTCGCGCACACCGACGGTCGGCACATCCCCTGTCAGCCCCACATCGAGTGCTAGCACCATATCGAATTGTCCACGCACGCCCATGGCACGCGCACCATGCAGGCCGTTTTCTTCTTGGATGGTGGCAGCCAACCATAATTCACAGGCCAAGGTGTTGGCATCCAGCTGGTGCAGGAGCGTATCCATGATTGCCAACGGCATACGGTCATCCATGGCTTTACCGCTCACATAGCGGCCAATGCGATGTAACCCGCGATACCAGATGACCGGTGAACCGACATGCACACCAAAGAGTTCGGCTTCACGCCGGCTAGTGACACCGATAGCCACAAAGATATCTTCGAAACCGAGGTGTGCTTTGTCGAGTTGCGCTTGAGTCATCACATGTCCACTAGCTGCCGCAAATATCCCACGCGCCACTACGCCGCTGCGCCCCAGCACTTGGGCGGTTTGGCCAATCATGTAGCGCCGATCGGGTGACATGCGACGTGGCCCTTGGGCGGTATCGAGCAGCAAA
>JBKCGB010000102.1:0-9073 GCA_046303375.1 Roseiflexaceae bacterium | reverse complement strand
GACGGGCATGGCCGCAACCGTGCCCGCCGTCACACTAATCGTCACGGTGGGTGTGGCGGTGCGCGTGCTACTCGCAGAGACGGTGCGGGTTGCCGTGCGTGAACTGGTGGGTGTGCGCGTGTAGGATGGGGTCAACGTCGTACTGGCTGTGGCCGTACGCGTTGCCGTGCGCGTTGTCGTGCGCGTATTGGACGCGGTAAACGTTCTACTCGCCGTCCACGTGTTGGTCGGTGTACGCGTATTGGTGGGCGTGCGGGTATTGGTGCGGGTTGCAGTATTGGTGCGACTACGGGTGGCTGTGCGGGTATTGGATGGTGTGAATGTGCGACTCGCCGTAAAGGTAGTACTTGGAGTCCATGTATTGGTCGGTGTGCGTGACATGGTCGGTGTGCGTGTACTTGTACGCGTCGTAGTATTGGTGCGCGTGTTGGATGGCGTATGTGTCCTACTCGCTGTGCGCGTGTTGGTGGCGGTGCTGGTGACACTATTGGTGCGTGTGGGTGTACTACTGCGAGTCGCCGTGCGTGTGCGTGACATCGTCAGCGATGCACGTGGGGTGCTGGTGCTCGTGCTGGTGACACTGCGCGGGGTCACCGTAGCGCCCGCACTCGCACTGGCATAAGCGCCGGGGATCCCACCTTGGCGCGGGCTGTTCGCAAAATCGCGGGACACGCTGTTGTCCACATTGCCAGAATCAGCTCCAGGAATTGCAGGTAGGTCGCCACTGGGGAAGTCGGGGATGCTCACGCCCACCAGACTCGTCAGATTCCCGCCGATGAGTGGGCGAAAGTTGCCGTTCCCGGCATCGGTGAGCTGTGGCTCGAGCGTGTTGATGCGGTTATCGGCCCACAGTTGTGCCTCGTTGCAGGTCGGGTTGCTATCGAGGCAGCCTTGCTCATTACCCAGCCCCAGTGATAAATCTGCCGACCCGTTCCAAATAATGTTGCCTTTGATCTGCAGGTTGGTATCGGTGCGACTCGGATTCGCAATATTACTGCCTGCGGCTGGCGTGCGTGGTCCCGCAATACTGAAGTGCTGCCACTGACTTTGTACGCCGGGCGGATTGTACAATAGATTGTTGTAGATAAACACGTTGCGGTTGGGGATGGGCTCGCCGTCAGTGTGAAGCTGTGTGGTGCCCCAGCCGCCCCATGCCAGATTGGCGCTACAACTCGTAGCCGCATTGCTGTCGCCGTCGCATGAGCGTAGCCCAAAGACCACTTCGATGCCGTGGCTCTGCGTACCCACATGGTAGAGCGTGTTGTAGGCCAGCAGAATGTTGTAGCCGCCGTTGACACCCATGCCGGCACCGGTGGTGTGGTGGATGATGTTGTTGACGAACTTGATGTCGTACGCCTCGTACTGGATCCACGGCGACGTCATATACTCGAACCCCGTCCCCTGTCCTGCGGTATACCCACCCGTACCACAGTCATAGATGGTGTTGCCTTCGATGCGCAGGTATGCCGAGCCCCCCTTGGTGTAGAGACACCAGTCGTTGGCATTGTGGATAGTGTTGTTGAGTACGTGCCCGTATTGCACTGCCACAAAATCGACCGCATTGTCGTCGGCCCCGTGGATGTCGTTGTTTTCGAGATAAATATACTGAGATTGGTTGATTTTGAGCGTTTCGTGGGCTTGTTTGGCGCCCCCGTCGAGGATAGTGTTGCGCAGCAAAAAGTGCGTACAGCGTTCGCAGTGTACCACATCGCTGTTGGGCGCAATGGTCACATCAGTGATATACAAATAATCGACGTTGGCGATGTTGAGGTCGTGGGTCAACGTGACCGAATCACGCCCGTTTTGCGACGTGATGATAATGGGAAACTGTGCCGTGCCGTGGCGATTTTCCCAGTAGTTGGGTAATACGGACGCATCATACGTCCCCGGCATCAAGATAATCTGGTAGCCGGTGGTCGTGAGTGTGGTGCCACTCGGGATACTTTGCCAGGCTGCAGTCACGGTGCGTTTGGCCATGCTCGGACTCGCCCCACTATTGGTATCGCTACCACCGGTAGGATTGACATAAATAGACTGTAGTATGGGGGTGCCGATATCGTAGCGATACGGCATGGTCGTGGCACGGAGTGGTTGGCTTGCCAGCATTACGCCGCACCACAAAAACAAGATGCATACCCACCAGACGACATGTTTCATAGTCACCTAGACGCTACGCCCACGATATATGTTCAAAAAAAGAAAGGAATATGCATCCCCATTATAGCGAATGAGTCAACGCCGTTGTTTGCAATAACCGATTTTTTCCTGTATACTAGACCTCGGTGTAAAGGCGGGTAGCTCAATTAGGCAGAGCAGCGGCCTCCAAATCCGCAGGTTGCAGGTTCGATTCCTGTCCCGCCTGCCAATGTGCGTGGTCGGTTGCAAAACCGGCCACGTATGTACACCACCTGGAGAGATGGCGGAGTGGTCGATCGCGCTCGTCTTGAAAACGAGAGGCCTAACGGCCCGAGGGTTCGAATCCCTCTCTCTCCTCCACTTGTCATCTGTCAGTCGCACATGGGGAGGTCGCATAGTTGGCCTAGTGCGGCGGTTTGCTAAACCGCTAAGGAAGCAATTCCTTCGAGAGTTCGAATCTCTCCCTCCCCGCCAATTTCCCCCGACAGGTCATTCCTGTCGGGGGATTGCTTTTATCGTGACTGCACATGTATGCGGAGCAATTACCTATGGCTATCCCACACATTACCATGACATTAGCGATGAGTCTTGACGGCTATATTGCGCGGCGCGATGGCTCGTTTGATTGGATTGTCGGTGATGGTGCCCATCGCGCTGACACGCCACATCGCTGGGATTTTGCAGCATTTTTGGCGGGTGTTGACATTGTGGTGATGGGACGCAACTCATACGTCCAAGGATTCCATCATGAATATGCGGAAAAACAGGTGCTCGTTTTGACCACAACACCACAACCTGCGCATGATCATGTCGTATTCGTCACACCAGCGCAGGTGTTGGCGTACCTGCATGCGCAGGCGCTCCAGGGGCGTCCCAACGTGTATTTGTTTGGTGGTAGTCGGGTGATTGCACATTTTGTCGATGCCGATGCCATCGATGACTACTATGTGGGGATTGTGCCCGTGATTTTGGGCGCTGGCATCCCCCTGTTTGGGCAACATGTGACGACAGCTCAGCTGACGCTGCACCAGACATTTGTCGATGATGGTATCGTGGTATTACACTATCGCCGCCGTGAGAGATGTGATGATTACACTGCATAGCACCTATCTCTCCCACATCGAACGACAACTCCAACTGATTGCTAGACCGCTCGATTGGGCAATATGGCGGGCATGGCGTGATGATGGTACATGGTTGGATGTGATACCGCATTTGGCCGCCTATCAAAATGCAGATGGTGGCTTTGGGCATGGCATTGAGCCCGATGTGTGGCATCCTAGCTCGTCACCACTCGCTACCAGCGTGGCCCTGCAGTATGCGCACAACGTGGGAATCCCCATCCACCACCCACTGGTGCAACGTGCGTGCGCCTATCTCGCGACTTCATATGATGTGGATTCGCACAAGTGGCACCCCATGGCACCCGGCGTGAACAACTATCCACATGCGCCGTGGTGGCATGCGGATGCATCCACAGGGCACAATGCACTCGATGGCGATTGGCCCAATCCGACAGCCGAGATTATCGGCTACCTGAATGCCTACCACGGCGCTGATGTTGATATGCCCACCATGCATGACACGTTGATACATCATATTACTCAGGCTGACACAATGGAGTCACACGCGTTGGCGTGTTATGTGCGTGCGTACGACTGGGTACCGCCACAGGTGCAGGTGGTACTTTATCCGCACGTGGTGCGCCTTTTGCGCCAGACAATCCATCCAATGCCGGCCGAGTGGCAACGCACCTACGTGCCAACTCCATTAGACTACGTCCATACGCCGGCGAGCTCGTTTTTTACGGAAATCGAAGCACTCATCACAATTCAACTCGATCAATGGTGTATGTATGCACAGCAACATGCGCTGTGGATGCCGACATGGCATTGGGGGCAATACGCAGACGAGTGGGCGACGGCACAACGCTGGTGGGCTGGTAAAATGACAGTGGAGCGGATGATGATTTTGCGGCGCTTTGGGCGAATTCCGTAACCGACATGCCATCAGAAAGGATGTGTCGCATGAACTACCGTGAACCAAAGGAGTTTCACCAGGCCACGACTGCCGGTCTGCTGACGGATGCACAAAAGGCTTTCTACGACCGCGAAGGCTACCTGATCCTCGATCAGCTCCTCAGCGATGCTGAGCTCGAGCCCGCCCGTACCGCCATGCGCCACAAAGTCGACGACATCGCTGCCGAATTGCGCCGTGACGGCAAAGTGACTCACGACTATGCCGATGCGCCTTTCGAAACACGCCTCGCCCTGCTTTTTTCTCATCTCAGCGATACCGATTTTTTGCACTATGGCCGCAGCTGGCGTGACCGCATCCCTGGCTATTTTGTGCTGATGACCAACCCCAAAATTCTCAATGCGGTGGAAGCCTTGATTGGCCCCGAAATTTTTGCCAACCCCGTCTACAACGTGCGTCCCAAAGTCCCCAAAGTGGCAGCGGGAGCCGTGCCCTGGCACCAAGACAAAAGCTACTGGCCCGACGCCAACTCCAACCCGGTCATCACCGTGTGGATCCCACTGGTCGATGCTACTGCCGAAAACGGCTGCCTGCAGGTGTGGCCGCGTACCCACAAAACACAGGTCTACGACTTTCACCAAGAGCAATATTCGGGTACCGGCTACTATGAAATTTCAGGCAAAATGCTGACCAAAGCCAAGCGTTCTGCCGTATCATTACCCGTCAAAGCCGGTACTGCAATTCTCTTCAACGATCGCTGTATCCACATGAGTACCCCCAACAACGCTGATCATGTGCGCTGGAGCGTCGATTTACGCTACCAGCCCACCGACCAAGACCCCATGCCCCAGCACGGGGTAGGCTTTTTGGCGCGCTCACAGCGATACCCTCAGCGTGTGGCCACGCTGCAGGATTGGTTGGCCGAGCGCCCCGAGCACGGGGTGTGAGTGCTATCCCTGGAACTGCAACGCGCTCCGTCCGATGCTCTGAATGACGCCGTAGCGACATAACTCGTCGGCACCGACTTTGAGTGTGGCCAGCTGCAGCTCGCCAGCCAGCACCGTCAGCGTGTAGGTGTCACGCCGGTAGCTGAGTGTGCCCCAGGCATAGCCTGTTGCCCAGAATAGACTGCTCTCGGCGGCCATTGCACCAAACGACAATTCGCCGGTGCGGGCGTCGTACTGCTGCCCCGTCCACGCCATAATCAGGCCAAAACTCGCCATGGCACGCGCGTAGTGGTGGCCACATTCGGCTTCGTCAAACGGGCTGCGTTTGGCGCCGTCGTAGCGGGCGCGGATGTCGCTCACCACCTGCACCGCCTCGTCACGCAGTCCGCTATAGATCATGCCGGCGGCGGCGGTGTATTCAAAGCCCGTCATGACTTCGGTGAAGTATGGGAATGGCCGTTGTGGGCGGTTGCCATGCGGATACGACGCCATCAGCAGTGCCGACTCGTCACCCAGCACGAAACTGCGCATGTGGTTGAAGTGATGGTGGAAGCCGACTTGGCGGTTGTATTTGTAAATACTCGCCAAGGTGGTGCGCTGTTGTTCGGCACTGGTTAGGTCGCCGATACCACTGATATGTGCCAAATACTGCCCAACCAGCTGGTCGACCAAGCAGCCATCGCCCAGCTGCAATTCGGGATCGGTGAAGTTGGATGCGCCCATCACCATGTGGCGGATGCCAGGCGCAATGTTGGCGGCACTCATGGGTGGGCGGATTTCGTGGCGGTAGTACTCGCCGTTGAACAAGTTGGCTTCCACCCAGGCGCTGCCGTTTTTGTAGAGGCGCACACACTCATCGGCAAAGTCGTGGTCGTGCATGGCCCGTGCCATGCGCGCACTGGCACGCAACGCGGCCAGGTACCAGATGGTCATCTGTGGATTGGGACCGTAGTACTCCACGTCCATGGTGTTGTGCTGGCACCCCTCCATCACGCCGTCGCGGTCGCCGTCCCAGCCGTTGGGCACCCAAGCAAACATCAGCGCCGCTTTGGCGTGCGGGTAGAGCTGTGTGAGCCACTGCGTATCGCCACTCAAGCGCCAATCACGGTAGAGCTTGACGATACAGCCCATCTGACCATCGGCAGCAGCCGTCGGCCAGGCTTGGGCGATGCTCAGCGGCAAGCCGATGCGGAAGCTCATCTGGCCGTCGGGACGTGTGGCATACAAAAACTCATTCTCACGCATGGTTTTGGCCAGCGCACCAAACAAAAACGCCGTGGCTTGCTCGTAGTTCCAGACGTGCGTGCAGGTACCAAAGCACGAACCACGCGCATCATCTGTCCCCTCCCAGCCAAACAAGCGTCCATCGGGGGTGCGAAAGGTGGTTTGGCTGCGCAACGTGCTCAGATTAAACAGCGCCGCCTCAATAATGGGTTGTGGCAGGCTACTTTCGGCCAGTGCGGTCACGAATTCAAGCGTCTGTGCGCGCAAATCCTGCAGGCGTGGTGCGGTTTGCACCACCACATCCCAGGCGTCGCGGTAGCGCGTGGTGTATTCGTTGCCGATGATGGTATCGGTGTATTCGCCGAAGTGCATGGCGCCGTATTCTTCGGAGCGCCACGCCACCCGGTTGGGAAAATGCCATGTCAGCATGAATGTCACCCGCACATCCGCGTGTGGTGCCACCTGTGTGTGTTGTGCCAACGAGCCGATGGGTTTGAGGGCGGTGCTGCTGCGGGCGTCGAGGCGCCCATCGGCACGCAGGTCATCCCAAAAGTCCAGCAACGAGTCGCCCCAGGTGTAGTCGGCCCAGCCGGTGCGATGCGTGACGTCGTTGGCGCCAATCAGTGCCAGCACCATGCTCCCGTCGGCCTCGCTGCCACGCACGCTTGTGCTCGGTGTATAACGGCGCGCATGTATGTTCGTAGCCGTCACATAGTCGATAGTGTTGCGTCGTTTTGCTTTTTCTTCGTCAGATATTTGAAAGAAATCGTTGACGATACTGGCTGAATACCCCCCCGGCATGTAAATGGTGCCGAGGTGATTTTGGATGGATGCCACCACATCAACGGTCAGGGGCGTATCGCTGTGGTTGTGGATGTGGTAGGTCAGTGCCGCCATGGGGATGCCACTGTCGCTGGCGTTGGGTGGGATGAGCGGATTAAAGCCCTCGATGGTCACGCTGACCGGCACAGCGGGGTCGCTGAGATGCACCATGCCAAAGGGATAGGCCGCCTCAAAGGTGCAGTTGCGGAAGCGCGGCAAGCCGTGGTGGGCGGCTGGTGAGCCGTAGGCGCCCTGGTATTCGTCGGCTTCGAGTGGCCCTTCGAGGGCGATGAGTGTCGGTGTGCCGCCTGGGGCACAGACGCGCAGGGCCACAAAGGCGGTATCGGGGCGGAATTTTTTGGCGGGGCGGTTGCCAATCTCCCAGTCGCGCAGATCGCCACGCCCGCCCAGCGACACGGTGCCTGTACCGATACCGCCCAGCGGCAAGGCGATGGTACGCAGATGCTGTTGGTCGTAGCGCCGGATCACCGGGATGCGTGTCGTTGACGTCATTGTCGTATTCCTTTTTCAGTAAAACCTAGCGCACGGCGTTGCGCGTGTCGATCAACAACGGGGCATGGCGTTTGATATCGGCCCAGTTGTAGGCGCTATGGTCGGTCGCCACAATCACACAATCGGCCTGCGCCATGCCCTGCGTCAGGTCGCTGACGCCGTGCAGGCGTTCGTCCTCGATGCGAATGCTGCTGACGTGCGGGTCGTGAAATGTCACGTTGGCGCCTTTTTCACGCAGCAGATGAATGATGTCGAGCGCTGGAGATTCACGCACGTCAGAGACATCTTTTTTGTAGGCCACACCGAGTACCAAAATCGTGCTGCCGCGCACCGCTTTACTGCGGTCGTTGAGGGCGTCGGCGACTTTTTGTACCCAGTAGCGTGGCATGGACGTGTTGACTTCGCTGGCCAGCTCGATAAACCGCGCCGTGTAGTCGAGTGTTTTCAGCTTCCACGACAAATACAGCGGATCGATGGGGATACAGTGTCCACCCAGCCCGGGGCCGGGGGTGAATTTCATAAAGCCAAACGGCTTGGTGGCGGCCGCTTCAATCACTTCCCAGGCATTGAGCCCCAAGCGGTCACACATCAGCAGCACTTCGTTGACCAGCCCGATGTTGACGGCGCGGAAGGTGTTTTCCAGTAATTTGGCCATTTCGGCGGCTTCGGGGCTACTTACTGGCACCACCCGTTGGATGGCCGATTCGTAGAGTGCTTTGCCGGCTGCCATACAGGCGGGAGTGATGCCTCCCATAACCTTGGGGGTGTTTTTGGTCGTCCAGTCGGTGCGACCGGGATCGACGCGCTCGGGCGAAAAGGCCAGGAAAATATCGCCCCCCACGCTAAAGCCGCGCTCTTGGATGCGGGGCAGGAATATCTCACGCGTGGTACCCGGGTAGGTGGTGCTTTCGAGGACAATCAGCTGCCCAGGGCGCAGATGTGCCGCAATGTCAGCTGCCGCACTCAACACCGCTGACATATCGGGGTCGCGCGTTTTGCTCAGCGGCGTGGGCACACACACGCTGATGGCATCCATGTCGCTCAGGCGTGCCATATCGGTGGTAGCGTCGAGCAAGCCGGCACTGACCAGCCGTGCTACTGTAGCACTAGGGATGTCGTCGATGTAGCTTTGGCCACTGTTGATGATAGCGGCGCGCTCGGCACTCAAATCAAAGCCAGTGACACGGAAGCCAGCCTCAGCAAAGACCACGGCCAGTGGCAACCCCACATACCCGACACCGATGATGCCGATGCGCGCCGTGCGCTGGCTGATGCGTTCGAGCAATTGGGTATGTGACGTCGACATACACGTGTCCCCTTGTAATACCTCTCTTGTATGGCATTATAGCATTTGCGTCTTTATAATGGTACCACGCGATTTTTACATATGGTCGTGTGCGACGGATGGACACACAACCGTAGGGGCGTCATTTCATGGCGCCCCTACGCACCGG
>JBKCGB010000101.1:0-2830 GCA_046303375.1 Roseiflexaceae bacterium | reverse complement strand
TGCTCACAGTGTGGCGCGAGCAATAGTTGGGTCAATGCGCAGTGTAGTGCCTGTGGCGCTACACTTCAACGCATTACACCAGTCACCACCCCGCGTCAGCGCATGCTCGCCGCCGTGCTGGCATTTGTGGGGGGTGTGGTGGGGGCGCAGTATTTTTATATGGGGCGCTATGCGGCCGGCGTCATGTGCGTTGCGCTGTGTTGGACTGGCTACTCGATTGCACTTGGTGCCATCCACGGCATCCGCCTGCTAATGATTTCGGATGCGGAATTCGCTCGTGAATGTGTTGGCTAAGCCAGGTGAAAGACCTCGGCCAGCGTGATGAGCGATGTATCCGCCGCCCCGCTGTCGAGGGTCTCGAAAAATGGCGCCATCGATGCCTGCCAGCGTGCATTGACTTCCTCGGTCTGCATGCCGGCCACGGCCGCCGCAAAATCGGGCGTTTCCACGTAGCCCACCAGCAAGCCGTCATCGCGCAAAAAGAGCGAATAGTTGTGCCAGCCGTGTTTCGACAGTGCTGCCAGCATGTCGGGCCAGACGGCTTGATGGCGCACTTTGTACTCGGCCAGCATGTCAGCACGCACTTTCAACAAAAAACAGACTCGTTGCATGATTTCCCTCATTCTCCACAGCGGTTACCGATATCCTACCATGACTCACCCCCGTCTCCATGCTAAAATAGAGAGAAATGAGTGGATACGTGGATGAGGTGTGCGGTGGAACAAATCGTTGATGCAGTCCGTGGGATGCGCGACATCCTGCCCGAAGAATTACTCCGCCAGCAACAGGTGGCGCGGCGCCTCAATCAACGGATTGCGCTCCACGGCTACCAGCCCATTGACTTGCCCATGCTCGAGCATCGTGATTTGTACATGCGCAAGTTGGGCGAGGAGCTGGTCGGCAAAATCTACGAATTCTCATTCAACGGCCGTGACCTCGCCCTGCGCCCCGAGTGGACGGCGTCGGTGTTGCGCGCCTATATCGCCAACAAATTCAGCGAATATCCCTTGCCGTTGCGCTTGAGCTATACCGGACCCGTGTTCCGCTACGAGCGTCCGCAACGCGGCACGTGGCGCCAGTTCACCCAGGTCGGTGTCGAGATGATTGGTGCGCCAACACCCCGTGGCGATGCCGAGGTGTTGGCGTTGGCGTGTGCCGGGCTCGATGCCGTCGGCATCAGCGATTATCGCGTCAACTTGGGACATATCGGCATTATTCGCACGCTGTTGGGCTCGCTCGGTCTGAGCGAACGCACACGTAGCGTGCTGACGTGGAGCCTCGAGCGCATGCGCAGCCGTGGGGTGGACGCCGTGCGTGATGCCCTGCTCAGCGAAATCGAGGGTGAGCGTCAGGCCTTTGATACCACCATCCTCGAGGGGCTCGACGACGCCCAGGCCGAGGATCTGCTGCTCCACACCTTGCGCTCGATTGGTGTCAATTTGCAGTTTGGCACGCGTCCACCCGAAGAAATCGTGCGCCGCTTGGTACGCACCATGCGCACCAACGACCAACGTGCCACCATCGAGCGTGCTATCGACGTGCTGGCCGCGCTCAGTGCCATCCGCGGTACCCCCAGCGATGCGCTGACGCGCTTGCGCGACTTGATTGTGCGCTACAACTTGCCTGACCCGGGATTGGTCGATCTACAGGCACTCATCGACCTATTGCCGCTCCACGGCCTCGATGTGGATCGCATCACCCTTGACTTTGGTTTGGGGCGTGGCTTGCATTACTACACGGGCATGATGTTCGAAATCGACAATCCCACCGGCCTGCAACTGTGTGGCGGTGGGCGCTACGACGAGTTGGTGACTGCCCTCGGTGGCCGTCAATCCACGCCGGCGGTCGGTTTTGCCTATGGGCTCGAGCGCGTGGTGCTGGCCGCACCCGAGCTGCCGCAGGCGCGTGCCCGTAGTGTTATCGTCATCCCGCAGGATGCTGGCGCTTACGCCGATGCAGTGCAGATTGCCCACCGCCTGCGTGAGGCTGGTGTGGTGGCGCAGTGCGAAATGCGCGAACGCACTATGGCACAACACCTCAAAGATGCTCAACGCCGTGGTTTGGCTACACTGGTTGTGCAGGCACACGATGCGCAGGCGGGTACGGCACAATGGCGTCACGACGGCGAGTCGCTGACGCTGTCGCTGGCCGAAATCATCGCGCGCTGCGAGGTCTCACCATGAAATACGCCATCCTGGGTGCCGGTGGTGTCGGTGCCTATCTCGGCGCGCGCCTGAGTCGCGCCGGGCATCCGGTGGCGCTGGTGGCGCGTGGTGCGCATGCCCACGCCATGACCAATCACGGTATCACCGTGCATGCCACCAGCGAGACGTGGCTGGCGCAACCGGCACTAGTCTGCGACGACGTGCGCATGATAGGCGTATGTGACGTCGTCATCGTGGCCGCTAAAACCTATGACTTGCCTGATTTGCTCGCGCACGTCGACACGCTCATCGGCCCGCGTACGCTGTGTTTGACCATCCAAAACGGCATCGAAGCCTATGCGCGGGTCGCCGAACGCGTCGGTGCCGCCCGCGTGCTGCCAGGGTTGATCTACTGCGAAGCGAGTATCGAGGCACCGGGTGTCATCCGTAGTGGCATCGAGCCGGCGCGCCTGACATTTGGCCCACTCGCGCCTCACCCACGCACCGCAGTAGCGCAGGCGCTGGCACAGGCCTGTACCGATGCGGGGATTGTCACCACCGTGGTTGCCGATGGACGCGCCGCCGTGTGGAGCAAAGCGATTTTTGTGGCGGCCATGAGTGCGGTTACCACTATCACGGGCATGAGCATGGGACCGATGATGGCCGATGCCGAGGCGGTACAGCTG
>JBKCGB010000100.1:0-2917 GCA_046303375.1 Roseiflexaceae bacterium | reverse complement strand
GTACTACTCACCACCATGCCGTGTACATTGCCAGAGGGTGTGGTATGTGGTGTATTGAAGTCCGCATGAGCATCAACCCAGATGACACCGAGGCGTGCGCGTTGTAGGCTCCCTAGAATGGTGCCGATGGCGCAGCTGTGGTCACCGCCGAGAAACACGGCAATGTCGTCTGCGGCGATGGCTGCCTGCATGGCGGTTGCACTCGCATGGGCGACAGTGGCAATGGCAGTCGAGTTGTGGGCCTGTGGGATATCATCAGCGTGGGTGCTGGTTTGGATGTCGGGGACAATTACATTCCCACATTCGTGGATGTGCCACCCCAAGGCGGCCAGGCGCCCACTGAGCCCCGCATAGCGAATTGCACTCGGTCCCATGTCAACACCACGTCGACTCTGCCCAAAATCTATGGGAATACCGTGAATGCGAATGGTCGCCATGGCGGATGACTCCTGTACTGCATCGGACGGGATGGTGGAGTGGGTGGGGGTGACTGATGCTTGCGCGAGGGAGTTTCTCCCTCGCGCAGGGGGTAGGTTATTTCTCGATGGTGACCATGATGGTCAAAATCGTGTTATTGGGGCTGGTTACGGTGACAACGGCACGTCCTTGCCCAATGGCTTGGAAGCCGGGGTTGGTTTCGTAGGTGTCTTTGGTGCCGCCTTGTTCCACTTTGACCAGCTCGGGATTCTGGGTTTCGACAATCCAACCCTTGGATTCGCCGGTAAAGACGTAGAATTCGCCAACTTTCATGGTAACGGGTACTTCACCCTCGAAGACGTCACCTTTAATCGTGGCCATGTGTGGTGGCAAGGTGCTTGCAACGACGTCGCTGGTTGCGCTCGTTTCATTGGGTTGCTCGCTGGCCTGGTTGCTCGAACCACAGGCGACGAGGCTAGAGAGTAATCCGACACACAGTGCGATAAAGATCCAGTGTTTCATCGATGCATCCTCGCAAAAGAGCGAATATTCGCAGTCATTATACTATATCGATGTGTGCAAAAGGCAAAATGTTCATGGTGAAAAATGAGACTTTTCTTAAAATGTGTATGTAATAAACACGTATCACTGTACCAGCTATGCAGTATCTGCCCCCAGCATCTGGTCGATGAATAGTGGCATGCGTGGTGTCATTGGTACGAGTGGATGTGGGGAGTATTAGGTGTGTGGTGCTATCAACGAATGAGCCAGGTATGGTATACTGTTGGTGTCGCAAAAATCACAAGTACCATGTGTGTCAAAAAGCTATCTGTGGTTGACGGGCGTTGCGTTTTTTAGCAAAATTCGCTATGATACAAGGCAATACACCCGTATATTTACCCCTGCGACGGTGCCTGTAGCAGGGGGATTTTTGCCCTCTTTTTTGGGTCTGTGACAGGTTGGGAGGTCGCCGTGAATCTCGCCAAAACGTGGAATAGCGTACTCGGATCACTCGAAATACAGCTTCCGCGGGTCGAATACAACACGTGGTTGCGCCGTACGGAGTTGGTGCATCTCGATGCGCACACGGCAGTAGTCAGCACGACGACGCCCATGTTGCGTGAGGCTGTTGAGTCGCGTTACACGGCCATGATTATCGAGCAACTGCGAGATATTATCGGCTACACGGTCACGGTGCGGGTGATTATCGGCCCATATGTGCCGCCACCAGAACCTGCCACTGATGGAGAAATCGTGCGTGATGGGCGTGGCGCCATCACCAACGTTATCCCCACCATCAGTGATGAGATGGTGGATGAGCATGCGGCGACGACCACCATCGCGAGTGATAATGCCGGCGAGCCGTCAGATGCCGCAGTAGTAGTAGCAGCGGTGCCTGCCTCGACCCAGACGACGACCGTCATTGACACCCCCAAGTCACGCGACATCAAGGGCGGGGTGTCGCTACGAGACGCTGATGGCGACGACGAAACTCCCCAGCAGATTGATTTTTTTACGACAGCTACGCGTGGCATGCTTAATCCGCGCTTTACGTTTGACCGATTTATTATTGGCTCGAGTAATCGCCTGGCCAGTGCTGCGTGTATGGCGGTGGCTGATAATCCGGCTCAGGCGTACAACCCGCTCTTCTTGTATGGTGGTGTGGGGCTCGGTAAGACACACTTGCTGCATGCCATCGGTAATGCGGCGCTCGAACGTGACCCGGAAATCAACGTGTTGTACGTGTCCAGCGAAAAGTTCACCAACGACCTCATTAATGCCATTCGACGACAGCAAACAGAAGAGTTTCGCATTCGTTACCGCAACATCGATATTTTGCTCATCGATGATATTCAGTTCATTGCTGGCAAAGATGCCACCCAAGAGGAATTTTTCCATACGTTTAATACGTTGCATACTGCGGGTAAGCAAATTGTGCTGTCATCGGATCGTCCTCCCAAAGCAATTTTGACCCTCGAGGAACGGTTGCGTTCACGCTTTGAGTGGGGCTTAATCGTCGATATCCAGATGCCCGATTATGAGACGCGTACGGCGATTATGCGTACCAAAGCGGAGCAGATGACAGTGGATGTCCCTGCCGATGTCATCGAATTCTTGGCGCAGCGCATTCAGAGCAATATTCGTGAGCTCGAGGGGAGCCTCAACCGTGTGGTTGCCTATGCCAAGCTCAACGGCACCAGTATTTCAATAGAAAGTGCGCAAGCAGCGTTGAGTGATTTGCTCGATACGAGCCGCAAAAAACGCGTCACTGGCGATATGATTCTGCGTGCGGTGTGTGAATTCTACGGTGTCGATTTGCGCACCTTGCAGGGGCGCGGGCGCAGTCGCAATATTGTGGGTCCACGCCAAGTAGCCATGTATCTCTTGCGCGAAGAAACCGATTCGAGTCTAGTGGATATTGGCGCCTTGATTGGTGGGCGCGATCACACCACGGTGATGTACGGCTGTGACAAAATCGGCGAAGAAATCATCACCGATA
>JBKCGB010000099.1:0-5018 GCA_046303375.1 Roseiflexaceae bacterium | reverse complement strand
GCAAAAGTTTCTTATACCTGTTAAAGATACAAATTGGTACACCGCCACACATAGAATTTAGTCGCGCCCATCACGAAGTTATGTGATACATCGAGCAGTTCTACAACAAATTGCACATGCACTCCGTGGATGACTATCGCTCTCCAGCTCATGCCAAAGCGACAGACCGCAGATGCGCCACGCGCTGCCCCCTCTACGGTGTACGTGTCACAGATCGAGTACCCGTGCTTGTGAGTGTACGAGTATTACTACGTGTTGGTGTACTGGTACGCGTCGACGTGTTGGTGCGTGTGGATGTACTCGTACGGGTAAACGAACGCGTTGGTGTCGCTGTAGCAGTACGTGTACTCGAACGCGTTGCTGTTGGCACCGGTGTACTGATACAACTCGTGTTGGATACCGTGCCTGTGGTGCATGTCGTCGTGTCAAAAATACTCAGATAAAAATTTGCCCCGGTCAACACCGCACCAAACAAATTGGCACCACGCAACGTGGCACTATGAAAGTTGGCGTTATTCAGCTTGGCGCTGGCCAAAAACGCATTATCGAGATTGGCCCGCTCAAACTTGGCTCCAAGCGCAGTGACTTTGAACATGTTGGCTGATCGCAGTGTGCTGTCCGTCAAATCTGCACCATCGAGATTAGCATTCGTCAGATTGGCACCCGTCAAATTCACACCAATCATCGACTGTCGGCTCAGATTGGCACCGGTGAGATTGGCATTGGGTCCCACCACAAAGCCGTTTTTCAAGACATGGGTACTCGGCAGCAACGGCACACCCATAATCCCGCCCGTTTTGATGCCGTTGAGGCGCGCTTGACGCATGTTGACACCCGCCAAATTCACACCCGTCAGCACCGCATTGGTCAGATCTGCATCCCCACCCACCATGTATCCGGCCCGGATGACATACCCCACCGGCAACACACTCGGATTGCCCACCAGTTTGCCCGATTTGATGCCGGTGACCGTCGCATTCCCAAAATCGGTGCCTGTCACGGTGGCGCCAGCAATATCCACATCCTCGAGTGTGGCCATCTGCAGATTCGCGTTGGTCAAATTAGCGCGCGACAGATTGACACGCGTCAAATCACTGCCGATGAACTTGGCATTGGCAGCCGATACACGCACCATGCGCGTCCCACTCAGATCGGCACCACTCAAATCAGCACCGGTGAGCGTCGCCCCAGTCAACTCGGCGTCGCTCAAGTCACGGTTGCGCAGATCGGCGTTGGCGAGCCGGGCCGCATACAAATCGACACTCGGACCAACCACATAGCCCTGTACCAACGCATACCCGCTGGGCAACACGGGTGTGCCGCGAAGCTTGCCCGATGCCACACCGAGCATGGTAGCACCGCTCAGGTCGGCACCATTGACATAGGCACCATTGAGCGTCGCCTGCGTCAGGTCGGCGCCCGCAAAGTCGCTATCGGTCATGTTGGTGTAGCTCAGGTTGGCACGGCGTAAATCGGCATCGCTGAAGTCGACACCGACCAGCGACACCCCCGACAAATCACGGTCGGCCAGATCCACGCCAGGCCCTACCACATAGCCACGCACCTGTACATCCGCCGCATTACAAATGCTGACATGCGAATGGCTCGCCGCCACATACCCGACAGGCAGTGTACCGCCAAAGCAGGTATCGCCCGAGCGCACCCCACGCAACGTGGCCTGGTGGAAATCGCCGGTCAGTACGGCATTGGTCAAATCAGCACCGCTCATGTCCGAGGTACCCACATCCACGTTGAGCCAACTCGCACCATTGAGGCTGATATTGGTCAGATTGGCATTCCCGATGTTCGTGTCGTGCATGATGGAGCCCGACAAATTCATGTCGCTTAGATTCTGCCCGGCCAGGTTGATGTCGTCGAGCACCATGTTGGCACCCACAATATAGCCGTTGATGAGCCGGTAGCCAGTGGGCAACGTAGGCGTACCAACAAAGCCTTTGGTAATCACCGGTGCAAAAAAGCGCGTATTGGTGAAGTTGGTGGTATCGAGTTTGGCGTTGGCGAAGGTCGTATTGCGGATAGTCGAATTCGCAAAGTTGGCACCACGTAAATCGGCACCACTGAAATTTACCAGTTCGAAGGAGCGATTCTGCAGGTTGTAGTTGCGCAGATCGCATCCAGTGTAGTCCATGTTTTTCAGACCAAAGAGAGCGTTTTGCACACGAAACAAACCAGTGGTACCATACACGGGGTCACCAGTGATGTTGCATGGTTGGATATAAGCATCTTTATGATACAGTGGCAACTTGAGCCCATTTACTAACGTATTTCCAAACTTAATGTAAAAATACCGATTAGGAGACATACCATTTGATTGATCGAAAAAGCTCATTTGTGAAAAATCAACGAATGAGAGATCAGTTTGTGAAAAATCAAAACAACTTCTACGATGACTACAACCAGGAACAGAAAATGTGTCATACTTGCCCATAAATTTTGAATAACGCAAATCTGCGTTAGTGAATGTAACATTTGCCACTGTTATTGCATAGTGACCAGTTGTAGAAAAAGTACATTTACAGGTAGAATTTGCAAAATTGATATCTTCCATTAGATAAAATATATTAAATTCCACATTGTTCAATTGTGCATACATAAAATTAGAGTTATACATGTCAACACTAATAAACTTAACATTTTCCAATATCGAATAACTGAAATTTCTCTGCAAAAGACTACCCTGATTCGCATCACCCATAGTGAGATTTCGCAACTGACAATACGACAAATCCATTTCCCCTGCTGCAAACAACGCCTCACACTCCGCCTCGGAACGAAGCGTACCTGTTGTGGGAGTTGGTGTACTTGTACTCGTCACTGTCGGTGTACTTGTACTAGTGCTCGTACTCGTACTCGTACTCGTACTCGTCACTGTCGGTGTACTGGTGCTAGCGCTCGTCGCTGTCGGTGTACTGGTGCTAGCGCTCGTCGCTGTCGGTGTACTGGTGCTAGCGCTCGTCGCTGTCGGTGTACTGTATGGCATCTCCGTATTGGTTTCTGTGGCAGTTTCAGTAGCAACATCCTGTGGTTTTACGCTACGCGAAGCAGCGTGTGTGTATTGCCCAGCCGTATATGCGAGCACCACCACAAGCAAAAGAATTCGGAAATGACGCATAATGCACCCCGTGACGTACCGTATCTCAGCTCACTGTAGCACGGGAATATCGAAATATTTCTGTTATTTTTACCAAATATTGCATGATGTCCCCATTAACACAATAGAGTGCTGGATGGGTGTGCACCACACCCCCCCCATCACATCATCCCCGACGGCGCATAACACGCCGGATCGAACCATTCCTGGCTGGCACAAAACAGTTCCACGAACTGCGTCTGCATGCCGGCAGCGAGGAGCAGCGGCAGCACCGGATGCGGCCCAGGGATGCGCAGATTGACCCAGGTGGCGCCATGCCGCAACGTCCACGCCACTGCACTTTGAGCCACTGCTGCCGCATCAGCACGCTGGAATGCTGCCACAGGGCCAATGTTGTATTTGCCGTGGGGTGCACGGTCGTAGCGTCGTGGATGTGCTAGCGCCTGCCCCAGCAGGCGCGCCCCATCCCACATCTGTAGCAGCACCGCCGTAGGCTGTTCACACAGATGCGCAATGTCGACCCGGCGGTCGTGCCCAATCAGGCGTTGGTCGTATGCCAACCATTCCGCGACATCCGTACACACACGCGTCGTCACCAGTGGTGAAAGGTGCTGCGTGCGGGGCGTACTTTCGAGCATAAACATCGGGAAGCGTGGCGTCATGCCGGCACGCACATACAGCGACGCTGCACGCGGATCGCTCGACGCCAACGTGCAGTGAATGAGTGTGGCGTCGGCATGCAACTGCTGCACTAGCGCCCGCGCCACCCCTCGTGACTGCCAATCGGGGCGCACAAAACAATCGGCCAAATAGCAGACCCGACCCCGTATCTGCGTACCGGCAAAGCCGACAATGGTCCCATCAGCCTCGGCCACCAGCAATGTGCCGGTGTGCAAGAGGTGTGGGAACCAGGGCGCCATACCGAGGGCAGCCATGGCCGTACGTTCGGTTTCGTCGGGATAATCGGTCAAAAGCCAGCAATCGTGTACGCCAGCAATGTCGGCAACCTGTGCTGGACGGATAGTAACCATGGCACCTCTTTTATTCGCTCTTGTGGCGAGATTGGCGGCGCTGACGCTCGCGGGCGCGGCGCGTGGTATCGCCGTACTGTGGCGTATCGTATTGGCGCCGCCCACGTTCGACCATGATGCGCCACGCCTCATCTTGGCTTGTCGTATCGGTCAACTGCGTATCCTGCAAGCGATTGGATTGGCGGTCGTTGAGGCGTGCGATGCGCCGACTAAAGGCAGTTTCGCTGGATGAAACCTCAGCCACACTGCGCCAATAGCGCCACAGAATCGCTACAATCGCCAAAAACAAGACGGCCGCAATGACAAACAGTGAAATCGGCGCATCCATGGCGTACCCTCCCGTTAGATGCGCACCGTTGGGCGATATTCGCCCCACACCGTGCGCAATACCCCACATACCTCGCCAATAGTGGCATTGGCTGCCAGTGCTGCCCGCATTGGGATCAGCAAATTATCGCTGCCACGCGCCGCCTGCTCCAACGCCGTCAGCGCACTGGTCACCACATCGTTGTCGCGGGTGGCGCGGATGTGTGCTAGGCGCTGCTGTTGCTCATTGGCCACCGTCGGGTCCGGGCGGAAAAAAGGCACGCTGGTGGTGGAGTCATCCACAAAGCGATTCACCCCCACCACGGTGCGTTCATTGCGTTCGATTTGGCGCTGATAGGCGTACGCTGCATCCGCAATCGCTCCCTGCACCCAGCCTTGTTCGATGGCAGTGACCGCACCGCCCATGCCGTCGATTTCAGCAATCAACGCCATGGCCTGCGTCGCCAACTCATCCGTCAAGGCTTCGACCACATACGAGCCCGCCAGGGGGTCCGCCGTGCTGGCCACGCCGCTTTCGTAGGCGATCAGCTGTTGCGTCCGTAGCGCCA
>JBKCGB010000098.1:0-13671 GCA_046303375.1 Roseiflexaceae bacterium | reverse complement strand
AAAGATAGCGTCTTATATAAAGGTCTGCACCACATCGCACAGCACCTGCGCGCCCGCAATCAACTGGGCATCACTGGTATATTCGGCCGGATTATGACTAATCCCACCGCGGCTCGGCACAAAAATCATCGCCGTCGGTGCAATCCGCGCCATCATCTGTGCATCATGCCCCGCCCCCGAAATCATCGGCATGCACGACAAGCCACGTTGGGTGGCGGCCTGCGTAATCCGCGCCACCAAGTCTGCATCAAAGGTCACTGCCGGGAAGCGCACTAAGCGCTCTGCTGTTATGTCTACTCCATGCGTGGCACACATGGCATCCATCACCTCACGCAGATGTGCTTCGGCTGCATCCACACGTGCATCATCGGGATCACGGATATCGACCGTCATCACCACCTGTTGCGGAATCACGTTGATGGCGTTGGGACTGACCTGCATGCTCCCCACCGTGGCGCGGGTGGTGCCACTTGCGAGCGCATACTGATGCAGTGCCACGGTAATCCCTGCCGCCGCTACCCCCGCATCATGACGCATCGTCATGGGTGTGGTGCCCGCATGATTGGCCTGCCCGGTGATGGTGAGCTGTTGCCACGAGATGCCTTGCAAGTGCGCCACCGCCCCGATCAGTACGTCCGCATGTTCCAGCATCGGCCCCTGCTCCACATGCAATTCAATATATGCACTCGGCACAATACTCCCCGGCTGCATGTCGCCGGCATAGCCGATGCGCGCCAATTCATCGCCCAGGCGAGTACCATCGGTGCCAATCACATCCAAAGCATCGGCCACAGGCATGCCACCCGCGACCACCAGCGAGCCCAGCATGTCAGGCTGGTAGCGCACCCCTTCTTCGTTGGTAAACGCTACCACCACCACATCGCATGCTGGCACGATGCCTGTTTGACACAACGCTCGTTGCACCGCCAGCCCTGCCAGCACCCCATAGCAGCCATCGTACATGCCGGCGTTGATGACGGTGTCAATATGCGAGCCCAGCATCAGTGGCGCGGCGGTGCGGTCACGTCCCGGCAGGATGCCGTAGATGTTGCCGATAGCATCGATGCGCACTTCGAGTCCAATGTCATGCATCCACGCAACCAGCTGGTCACGCCCATGTTTATCGCTCTCCGACGCAGCCAGGCGCGTGCGTGCGCCCATGGCATCAATGCCGATGGCGCCCAGTTGACCAAGTTGTGCCAGCAACGTAGTTCCATCGATTGCCAACCGCTGCATGCCAGCTCCTTTTCATCACACTATGCCCCATTGTACTCGACACAGAAGTGCTACAATACGCGCAGTAACGCTACGGGAGAGACAGATGACGACCAACACTTCACCATACGGCGGACCAAGCCGCACCATCGCCCTCCTCGCTGCCTGGCTAGCCACCGGTGGGAGCCTGTTTTTCAGCGAAGTGATGCACTTCACCCCTTGTTTGCTCTGCTGGTATCAGCGCATTCTGATGTACCCACTCGCAATTTTTATGGCTATCGGCATGATCCGGCGCAACAGCGACATCCATCACTACGTGTTGCCCTTTTCGCTCGTCGGCATGGGCACATCGCTCTACCACTATTTGCTCATCAAAACCGACTGGTTCCCACCGCCACCCTGCCTCGATGGGGTGCCGTGTACCGTTGACTACCTCAACATTTTGGGCTTTATCAACATTCCGTTTATGGCGTTGGTGGCGTTTTTCATCATCACCGTGATGATGGTGGCCTCACACTACGAGCCATATGCGCAGGTCGACGACCCCAGCGAAATCAACGGCATCCGCGCCTTCCTCGCCCCGGCCGCCTATCCCGTGTATGCGGTGGTGGCTGGCGTGCTGTGCTTTTTGGTGGTGCTGGCCTACGTGGTGTAATTCCCCACGCCTGTCCCCCACACCCCACGCAAATGCGCCAGGCCATGCGGCGTCGCCACCTCATCCATGCCATGCATAATCACTGCGCCGTGGTAATTGATACGGCGCAGTGCACTGGCCAGGTAGGCGAAATCCACCACGCCCTGCCCCGGCGCACATGCCCCCGTGTATGGTGGCACCGGCAATTCCTTGGCGTGCACCAACGCAATATCCCCTGCCAACAGCGTCATCGCTTCGTCGATCATGGCGTGCTGGTGGGGGATTGTCGATGCATTCAACAGATTAGCCACGTCCAGCACCACGCCCAGTGCTGGCGATGCCACGGTATCGAGCAAGACCCGCGCCTGTGCCGCCGTGCGCACCACGTTGCCCTGCTCGGGCTCAAACGCCACTATGACCCCATGCGCCTCTGCCCACGGCAAGAGCCGCGTCAGCGCATCCAGCAACCGTTGCCAGCTCGCTGGTGTGGCATTGTCGGGGTGCGCCTGCCACATGTCATGAGGATGGCACGTGCCCGTGGAGATCGTCAGCACCCGACACCCCAGCAAGGGGGCGGCGGCTATCAATGTATGGATACCATCATGCACCTGTTGGCGCTGCGTCGCATCAGGGTGGATGATATTACCCGTCGCCGACAGGGCTGCCATAGTTACACCGGCGTGGTGATGTGCCGTGCGAATCTGGTCACACATGGCGGTATCGAGTGCGATAGGCAGGGTTGGTAATCCGACACAACTCAGATTGAATTGCACGGTATCGCACCCCAGCGCACGCACGGCCATACACGTTTCCACCAGTGTCGGACGTGGGATTGATTTGGCAAAGATACCAATGCGCATCACAGTCCTCCACATGACAGCCCGCTCCTTTTCACGTATCATAGCGCTATTCGACAATTGTCGTTGCGTCAGCAGAAAGGACGCCCTCCATGATTCGTGTCGTTGTGTTGAGTTTCTGGCATGTGCATGCCAAAGATTACACCGCCGAGGCCATCAACCACCCCGACGTCGAGCTCGCCGGCATCTGGGACAACGATGTGGCTCGTGGTCAAGCCGCCGCCCAGCAGTACAACGTGCCGTTTATCGCCAGCCTCGACAGCATCTGGGCCGACAAAACGATCGACGGTGTGATTGTGACCACCCCTACCGCCATGCACCGCGACATCATGTTGGCTGCCAGTCAGGCGGGCAAGCATATTTTCACCGAAAAAGTCATCGCTGCCACCCTGCGCGAGGCCGAACAGATTGTGGCCGCCACCCAGCACGCCGGTATTGCCTTTATCGTCAACATGTTCCGCCGCTACCATGCCTCGACCCTCGCCATCAAAGAGATCATCGACAGTGGCGCACTCGGGCACGTCACGCTCCTGCGCGTGCGCGACTCACACAACGGCGCCCTGCGCACCCCTGAGGCCCCCAACGGCTGGCTGGTCGAGCGCTTTTTTGACCCCATCGAGGCCCAAGGTGGTGTGCTCACCGACCTGTGTCACCCCGTCTACCTGACGCGCTTCTTGCTGGGGCGCCCCACCAGCGTCAGCGCCAGTTACGGCTGGCATACCCAGCGCGCCGTCGAAGACAACGCTGCACTCAGCTACCGCTACGACAACGGTGCCATCGGCATCGCCGAAACCAGTTTCACCACGCGCTATGCGCCCTTTACCATCGAAGCCCACGGCACCGAAGGCTCGCTGATGTACAACCAGAGTAGCGGCAACGATCTAGGCGAAGAACGCAAACTCATCGACGCCGGTATCGCCGTCGACCCCGCCCAACGCCTGTTTGGCCTGCACCGCAAAATTCGCGTCCGCAGCACCCGTCTCGATGGCGCCACCCAAGGCTGGATGGTCAAAGAAATCCCCATGGGCATCGACCCGCCCAGCGCCTTTTCGCAGTGGGTTGGCCATGTGCACCAGGGCACCCGCGATAGCGACAACACTGCCCTGGCGCTGGATTTGAGCGCCATCGTCGAAGCCGCCAACCTCTCCGCTGTCCAAGACCGCGGCATCCGCCTCGACCAACTCCAGCGCGGCTAAATACCACACGCCTCATGGGAGCATGCTCCCATGCGGCGTGCACATCATTTACCCCAAGCGTGACAACAGCGCTGCCGCAGTTTTTTTGCCGCTGTTATAGGCCCCATGCACGGTCGCCACATCCGTGGTCGTATAGGCTTCACCCGCAAAGTACAGCTGATTGCTGACTGGCGTGGCCATCACTTTGCGTGCGCCAAATGATCCACCCAGCGGCACATACGAATACGCTCCCAGCGCATACGGATCTTTGCCCCAGCGTGTCACCATGGCGCCAGTGCTGGTGGCTTTCGTACCAAAGGCTTTTTGCACCACCTGCGTCATCTCTGCCACGATTTGCGCATCTGTCTTGGCTTCGAGTGCCAGTGCTTTGCTCCCTGCATTAAATGCCACCAATGCGGGGATACCGAGCGGCTCGTTGAGCGGAATAAACTGATACCACAGGTGTGGGTCACTCCCCGCCAGCGTAAAGGTGGAGTAGTCGCTCCCCCAAAAGGGCGCCGAAAACCGCAGCACACACCGGTCCAGCACGCCCATGGCCAGTTGACTCAGCGCTTGCGTGTATTTGGCGGGTAGCGCCGGGCTAAAGGTCACTTTGCCCGCCTTCAGTACTCCCAACGGAATCGTTACAATCACCGCCCGCGCCGACCATGACTTGGTACCAGCGCTGACCGTCACGCCACTATTCCCCCAGGTGATTTTGTTGACCGCCACGCCATACTCAATGGCTAACCCGTTGGCGAGTAGGGTCGGGATATTGTCGTAGCCACCCACCACAAATTTGTCACCACCACTATAGGCATCTTCACCCTCATCAAATGCCTTGAGTGAGAGTTTTTCGGCCTCGATAGCAATATCGTCATCGATGACCTGCGCCATCACCACTTCGAGTTGGCGTTTTTCGGCAGCCGATAATTTTTTATAGGCCGGCATATTGGTAATCGCCGTGCGCAACGAGACGTCTTTGCTATAATCGTCGGCACTATCCACCGCATCGTCAATAATCGCCTCGTAGCGGTCATACATGGCTTCCAATGAATCACCCGTGGTTTTCTTGTTGGTGGTCAAATCGATCATCAACTCGTCACCATCTTCTTCGGGGTCGGTGGTCGTCTCCGCACCTGCTTGTTGCGCCAAGCCCACCAGCGGATTCCCCTTGGTATTGTGGATCCAGTTGGCGCCCAGCTCGATGGGTTCACCCCATTCACGCCAGCTCCAGATACGCCCACCCACACGCTGGCGCGCTTCGAGCACCTGCACCCGCTTACCCGCCGCCTGCAGGTCTTTGGCAGCAGCGAGTCCGGCAATCCCTGCGCCAATCACAATCACATCAATGGTCGACGTGGTCGCACCTTTGAGTTGTGCAGGCGCGGCAGTTTCACGCTCATCGGCGCCACAGCCACTCATTATGACTCCAGCCGCCATCAGCTGCAGGAATTTTCGTCGTTGCATGCGTATATTCCTTTCTTCTGTCGTGTCTATATCTTACAGGAAAAGACGCACCCTAGCAGTTATTTGTTCAAAATAAAACGAATGGGCAATGATTCCACTCCACGCAACTCTCGGGTGGGGCGCCAGCGCAATGCATCCACCGATCCCACCAGTTGGATGTCGTGCAGGCGTTGCACCAGCACTGTTAGCGCCACCTCGCCCTCGAGGCGGGCCAGCGGCGCCCCCAAGCAGTAGTGAATTCCATGACTAAACGCCAGATGCCGGCGTGTATCGCGGTCAATCGCCAATTCCTCGCCCTGCGCAAATACCGCCCCATCGTGATTGGCCGCTGCCAGTACCAGCTGAATCTGCGTGCCTTTGGCAATCGTCACACCGGCGTACTCCATATCTTCACGAGCGTAACGATTCACCAACTGCACCGGGTTGGCATAGCGCAACAACTCCTCGACCGCCGCTGGGATCAGCGCTGGTTGGGCACGCAGACGTGCGAGTTGGTCCGGAGCCTGGAGCAGTGCCAACAGACCATTGCCCAGCAGATTGACGGTGGTTTCGTGCCCGGCAATCAACAGCAAAATCGTGGTGGTAACCAGCTCGAGCTGGCTCAGGCGTGTCCCATCATACTCGGCGCGCACCAGTTGACTCACCACATCATCACCCGGGTGGCGCCGGCGCTGTGCAATCAGGCGGCGCATATAGATGCTGAGTTGCACCACATCCCAGCCCGCAAACATGCGCTCGCCACTCAAGATCCCCGAACGAATTATCGCATTCGACCAATGGTGGAAGCGGGCATGATCACGGCTAGGCACCCCCAACATGTCGGTAATCACCGTGATGGGCAACGGCAAGGCAAAATCACGGATAAAGTCCATCTCACCCCGTGCCGCTACCCGATCGATCAGCTGATGCGCAATCTGCGTAATATGCGGGCGCAGCTGGGCAATCTGGCGCGGCTGAAACATATCACTCGCCAAACGGCGTATGCGTGTATGCGTGGGCGGGTCACTTTTGAGCATGTTACTGGCATTGATACGCCCAAACAACGCACGCTGCCACCACGGCATCTGCTGCGCATTAAAGACATCTTTGCCCAAGCGTGCATCCTTGAGTAGTGTCAGCACATCCGCATAGCGTGTCACCAGCAGCACAGGCGCACCGTTGGCGAGTGTCGTCCAGTACAATGGCTGCGTGTCACGCAGCTGCGCATACCACGGGTAGGGGTCGTGGCGAAACAGTGCAAGTTCGTCGTGTGGTGATGCAGTGTGCATGGGGCACCTTTTCTGTGTTGTTGTTTGCACTATACCATGGCAGTCATTCACACTACTACCATGCGCGTGTGCTCAAAGGACGACACATATGATACAAATCCTCCATAGTGGCACTCTTTATCCATAACAAACACGTTATTGTATTTGTGTTTAATTTTCATAATTTAGATTAATAATTGACTAATATTTTAAATACTGCTATATTTATGCTTTAATGCTTTTCCATTACAAATGAATTGCAATCATATTCGAATTGTGGCATGTCACCACTGGTATACATGTTATATGACGAGCATGAAGTAATGCGTAGGAGGCTAGAGTAACTATGTCGCAACGTGTCCCTCTTGTGGTGGTGATATTGGTAATCTGCGCAATTGTCGGCATTTCATTTGCATCGGTCAGTGCATCCGTCCTCGCTACGCGTACCACTTCACCAGCAGCTACGCGCCCTCTGACCACCTATGCCTTTACAAGTATTACCACGGGACTGTTCCATAGTTGTGCACTCACCAGCGTTGGGAGTATCTTTTGCTGGGGATTAAATAGTGCTGGACAATTAGGCTCAGGCAATAATATCTCGAGTGCGCTGCCCGTGCTTGTCAAAAACCCTCCCGGTGTGACGTTCAATAGAGTCCAAGCCAATGGCAACCACACTTGTGCTAAAAGCACCACAAACGCACTCTACTGTTGGGGCAACAACGCATCAGGGCAACTCGGTATCGGATCAACCACCAACAAAAACCTGCCAACTGCCGTGCTTGCCCCCACCGGAGTCACGTTTGCAGATGTTTATGTGGGGTATGCACATACCTGTGGTTTGACTGGTTCTGGTGGCGCATACTGTTGGGGGATCAACGACTACGGTAATCTCGGTACAGGCTCCAAATTGCAACGTACGTCCCCTGCATTGGTGCTCAAGCCGTCTGGGGTATCGTTTGCGCATATCAGTGGTGGTCAGTATCACACCTGTGCCCGCACCACCACTAATCGTGCCTACTGCTGGGGCGAAAACATCTATGGACGCCTCGGTGATGGCACGACCACGAGTAGCGTTGTTCCCGTGGCAGTCACCATGCCTATTGGTATAACGTTTACCGAGGTCAGTGCAGGTGGAGCATTTAGTTGTGCCAATACTTCTGCTGGGAATGCCTACTGCTGGGGGTTCAACGTTGTCGGCCAACTTGGAATTGGCTCTAGTATTGCACAAAACGCACCCACTGCAGTGACCATGCCAGCCAGTATCACCTTTAGTCAGCTGAGTGCCGGTGGGCAACACGGATGTGCCACTACTCCTGCTAACACTGCCTACTGTTGGGGACTCAATTCTTCTGGGCAGCTCGGAAATGGCACACAGGTGAATAGCAATATTCCCATTGCATCCACATTGCCAAGTGGCATTCTTTTTAGCAGTATCAGTGCTGGTGGCGAGCATACCTGTGCCATTACCACTGCCAATGATGCGTACTGCTGGGGGCGTAACAACCAAGGACAACTCGGTGATGGCACGACCACCAATCGTAATGCTCCCGTCTTGGTGGTAATGCCAATTATGCCGACGGCTACTCCTACCAACACTTCAACCATCACCCGTACCAATACCGCAACTCGGAGCAGTACACGCACCCATACCGGTACGATGACACGCAGTAGCACGCGCACTGCCACCAGCACGCGCACACAAACTAGTACGCACACCGCCACCTTTACACGCACCAATACCTTTACACGCACCGCTACCAATACCGCCACTGCCACACGTACAGCAACAGTCACACGTACAGCAACAGATACACGCACCGCCACCAATACCGCCACTGCTACACGTACGCATACAGCGACAAGCACGATTACACCGTCGCCAGCACCGCTCCTCGTCTACAACGGAGTAGAATCTGGTGGAGCAAACACCTGTGCCCTTGTCAGTCCAGGTAATGCCTATTGCTGGGGGGGAAATTATTTCGGTCAACTCGGCAACGGCACCAACGGCACAAGCACAAAAAGTAGCAAACCTGTGGCTGTTATTATGCCCACTGGCGTCTTGTTTAGCAAAATTAGCTCATCAGCGCTTCACACCTGTGCGCTCTCGACAACCGGCATCGCCTATTGCTGGGGGTGGGGCACAATGGTTGGGGATGGGACTGGTGTAGATAGCAACGTCCCGACCCCGGTCACCATGCCAGCTGGCATTACCTTCAAAGATATTGTGACTGCGAGCGAATTAACCTGTGCATTATCAATCGCAGGCGAAATGTACTGCTGGGGCGATGCATACACCAATATACCAACATTGCAAGTCAACCCCAGCTATAGTAGCGTACGGTTTTCTTCGTTGAGTACAAATATCACCGATTTGACAGTGTGTGCACTTGATGCAGCTGGCGATGCATATTGTTGGGGGATAAATAATTATGGTCAGACTGGCAATGGCAACACAAATTCCGTTAATACCCCAGACCCTGTCATCATGCCAGCTGGCGTACATTTCAGAGATATCAGCTCGGGTCGCTCGCATACCTGTGCGACAACCACCGACCAACAGGCAGTCTACTGCTGGGGGCTCAACAACTTTGGACAGCTCGGAAATGGTACCACCACGAACAGCTTGACTCCTGTTGCGGTGAATATACCAAGTACACTAGGGTCTGCAAGCTGGGACGTAGACAGTATCTCGCTAGGCGATAAATATACATGTGTCACGTCAGTCCATGGCACATATTGTTGGGGCGAAAACACAAAAGGACAACTCGGCAACGGTACGACATCGCACAGCAATGTTCCCGTACGAGTCCAGGTACCCAATGTGGTAAGCGACATATTGGTACGGATTACTACAGGGTGGGAACACACCTGTGCCGTCACGTCTGCAACCAAAACATATTGTTGGGGCGATAATTCGTCTGGTCAAGTCGGTGACAATACCACCACCAATCGCTCCACACCGGTGCTAGTCGTGCAACCGTAGGATCATCCTATCTACAACTGAGCGCTTACTACTGCTACAAGCGCACATCCATGGTTGTCACCATGGATGTGCGCTTTTGAAGATCGGGCAACACACATTACATCGGCATGTCGTGGTATGCCGCCTTCACATCGGCGCGCCATATAATGACTCCCCAACACGTATATCTCGTTCATCCGTGTGCATCGATGTGCCTCTCCTCTGTACTGACATGGCCCAAGTATATCAAGTGTGTGTTATACGGTAAAATATGCACATACACTTCCACATACAAAGGATGCCATCATGACTCCACCGCTCCGTGTGTTGCAGATTGGCGCCGGTGCCCGCGCCCAGAGTCATCTCGCCGCCATGCAGGCCTGTGGCGCTGTTGAGATTGTCGGATTATGTGAACTTGACTCCACACGCTTGGCGGCCACTGCGGACACGTTCGGTATTGCCGCCCGCTACAGCAATATGGCACAGGCGATTGTGGTCACCCAACCCGACCTCGTCGACATCGTCACACCACCACAGATCCGCCTGAGCATCGTGCAACAGGCCGTGGATGCGGGCGCGCGGGCCATCCTGATCGAAAAGCCCATTGCGCTCACGCCATCCGAAAGTCGCGCATTGACCGCACTCGGCGAGCAACGACTCATCGCCGTCAATACCCAGTATCAGTGGATGCCCCATTGGCAACGCATTTGGGAGTTATTGCGTACCAAGCATATTGGCCATGTGCACGCCATCCGGGCCAGTACGCGTGTCAATATCCTCGAGCAGGGCCCACACATCCTCGATTTGGCACTGACTGCCGCCGATTGTAGTGGCTGGCCGGCGCCGCAGTGGGTGCAAGCGACGTGTGCAGGTACCGAGTACTTTGGCAGTACACCCGTCCCCGCCGACACCAGTGCCATCATCGGCATGGGTGACGGGCGCATCTGGCTCAACGCCGGTAGTTCGGCACCCGAGGTGCCCCACGAAACCGGGCTCTACTACCAGCAGCAGGTCGACATTGTGGGCAGCGCAGGGCGCATCTGGGTTTCGCTCAACCAAGGCTGGTGCCTGTGGGATGCACAGGGCATGCACCCGGGTCAGACCGGCTGGCCACACGACGACGGGCTGGCACAAACCGCACTCTTTCGCCATCTGCAACAGGTGCTGGTGGGCGGCGGCGACTGGCGCACCTTCCCCACCCGTATTGCGGTGGCCGCCCGCAACCAGGATGTGATGTTTGGCTGCTATGCGTCAGCAAGCGCTGGCACACGCGTGGCCCTACCACAGGCCTGGGATGACGCCATTGTGACGCAGTTGGTGCGGTAATATCACGCACGACACACAATCACACGCAGTCTGGGAGTCTCAGTACATCGCGCATGTCGTATTGAGACTCCCGATTTCATTACAAACCCAAAAGTACCCACTCATTTCATCGCAGTACCCAAATTTTCATCTTCATATCATCTGTATCAGCCCCCAAAAACAGCCATATCAGCGAACTATCTCCTCCATATGATGAATGTCGAGCGTCAATATACCAGTTGCACGTATTTACTGATACACAAGGAGATCACGGATGAAATCGCTTCACTCATGGGTGCTCCGGTTTGCACTAATTGGGGTATTGGCACTCTTCTTTCGCACCACGCCAGCAAACGCAGCTCCGCCAACATGGCAAGACGTACCCAACAATGTGTTCGACCGCATGGCATGTTTTGATGGGGTAAATGCCGAAGTCATCTGGGCCAATGACGGGAATGCCTATCTATGGAAAACCAGCACTAAGCTTACCAATTATGTGCTTCCCGATAATCGCATCTCAAGTACAACATGGTGCAGTGATGATGGCTGGTTTTACAACACGGAGATGACCACCGTCTACGATGCGACGACCTCATCGTACGCCTATACGGACTTCAAATTGCTTCGTCGTTCGCTAACACACGCGCCAGTGCTTGTCACAACTCTGGCAAACGATATCACCACGCATCACACAGACAGCACCGGCAACACGAGTCTGATTACCAAAAATAATCAACAGATAAACGTGTTACAAAGCACGGATGGTATATCATGGCGCAACCGAATCTCCACCTTCAGCGACACTATAGTCGATATACACATTGCCACACACGATGTATCGCACGTGTATGTAATGACTATGCCAAGAACAGCATTCACAGAAAATGAAACGTTGCCACGCAATCGTACGGTTTCACAGTTGACAATCTGGAAAACGAGCAACGCGGGGCAACGTTGGCAGAAACAGACACAAATTTCCTTGCCCAAACCATGCACGATTACGGTCTATCCGCACATGGGCAATGTGGGCAACTACCCAGATTACCTTCTACCATCGACAGATCCGCAGACATGCGCGTCTATACAACTGCATCTGTCATTCATCGATACCCCCACGCGATACACCAGCCCGGCGGCGCTCGCTTTCAAAATAACCTACATCCAAAACAACTTACTCGCAGGCAAGACGTTCTTTTCGGCAGATAGTGGTCGTACATGGCAGGATGTACAACACATTCAAGGGACGAGCACAGACGGGTATCGCAGTTTTTACAACGATAGTAGCTACCCTGAAACCATGTATCGCCCGATGCCCGAGCTCATCTACACGCCTTCACGCATATTTTTCAGTGCATATATGACGCAGCACCTGAATTCCACCCGTGGTGGGGTCACCGATATCGTCGATACCAGCATCAACCGTGCCCCGGCCATGGAAACCAACGACAACATGAGCTGGCATCCGTTGAGTAGGAGTCTGGTTGCCATGTGCCAAGACACAAATACACGGGATGGTAGCAAACGAATCACCATTACCAGCATGCCATTGGTGCAGGTCTGCAAAAACGCGGACGGCATCGCCTACTTCGATATCGGCGCCTGGCAGTGGCGCCAAATCAGTGCCGATAACCCGTATGCACGCCTGATTGCAGTGAGTGATACGCTACCGTTGACGATTGTGCGACAGCGTTGCACACCATCTCCCATGTACGGGCAATATCCGACGCTCGACTGCACCACCATGCAGTACATGCAGGTCACTCCTACAAAGGCAATCTCGCAGCAGGTCACAATTACCACGCCCTTGGCCGTACCCTTTGAACGTGCCACGAAGCACACCATCGAGCCCCGTTTTCTGCGCTATTGGCACCAAAACGGTGGGCTAGCCCAATACGGATACCCCATCAGTGAGCCGTTTTACACGGTGACTCCCGAAGGGAAACGCATGCTCGTGCAGTACTTCGAGCGCAATCGTTTCGAGTATCACCCCGAAAACGCTGGTACCGCCTACGCAGTACAGCTCGGCTTGATTGGCAATCATTTTGGTGCCTTCGCCCAACAGCAACAACCGGGACCCTTTGCGCGCCAAAGCGGCAACACGGAGCCGGGCCAGATGTACTTCGCTGAGACGGGGCACACCCTGCGCAATGCATTCAAGCGCCACTGGCTAAGCACGGGTGGGCTGGCGCAGTACGGCTACCCCATCAGCGAGGAGTTTTATGAGGTGAATCCTGTGGATGGCGAGACATACGTGGTGCAGTACTTTGAGCGCGCCCGCTTTGAGTGGCACCCCGAGCACATCGGTACGCAGTACGAAGTCTTGCTGGGACTGTTGGGGACACAACTATTGGCAGAGAGTGGCTACTAGGATCTTATGGCGAATTCCCCCCGTGTCAGCGAATGACACGGGGGGAATATCACATGCTGGCCAGTTCTTCGAGGAGTTCTTTGATTTGGCGCTCGCTGAGGATTGTTTCACCGAGATCAGCTGCAGGCGTGATGCCTTCCATCGCCAAAAAGTCACGGATATGCTGTTCGTGTTGCACAAGCAGGGCGACTGTTAATACTTCGTTGAGGCGCACGCGCATCATGGCACCCACTTTCGACCGAATTGTTGCGCATATTGTAACATGAACCCCCACAGCATGGCTGTGGGGGTAGTGTGGTGGAGATGGGCGGATTCGAACCGCCGTCCAGAACCGGGCGCACCACTCAAGGTGACAGAGTTTCACGTGGCATTAAAGGCACTTATCGCTACTCGTCCATACCCGACCCCGTCAAAACCAGGGCATCCCCGTATGATGAG
>JBKCGB010000097.1:0-9173 GCA_046303375.1 Roseiflexaceae bacterium | reverse complement strand
GCACCGACGGCGATGATTTTTGTGCCGAGCCGCGGTGGGATTAGTCATAATCCGGCCGAATATACCAGTGATGCCCAGTTGATTGCGGGCGCGCAGGTGCTGTGCGATGTGGTGCAGACCTTTATATAAGACGCTATCTTTTCATATGAATACTGAGGAGAATCATGTATACACACAATCCACGGGCTCACCGCACCGAATACCCAGCTGAATTACACGCAATTCTCAACATGACCGCTGCCCACCAGAGTCGTGATTGGCTGGCACACTGGTCCCACATCAACATGCAGGGGACGCCACTCTACGACATGCCACATCTCGCGGCGTATGTGGGTGTTGCGCGTATTCACATCAAAGATGAATCGGTGCGCTCGCCGCTCGCTAGCTTCAAGGCGTTGGGTGCCCCGATTGCGTTGATTCGGCTGGTAGTACGCCACTTGCCACACCTCGATGTAGCTGGGTTGTTTGCTGGTGCCTATGGTACACAACTCACTGGATTTACCGTGATTAGTGCGACAGACGGCAATCATGGCCGCGCGTTGGCGGCGGCAGCGCAGGCAATTGGTTGCCGATGTGTGATTGTGATTCATGCGCAGGTGAGTGTGGAGCGCGAGCAAGCGATTGCTGCCTATGGTGCCGAAGTTATTCGCATCACTGGCAACTATGATGATTCGGTGCGCGTGGCAGCGCAGATGGCCGATACCAATGGGTGGTATGTGGTCTCTGATACATCGTATGCAGGCTACACCGACATCCCGCGTGATGTGATGCAAGGCTACAGCATTATTGCCGCTGAGGCAATTGCGCAGCGAGGTGGGGCTGCACCGTGGACGCATGTCTTTTTGCAGGGTGGGGTGGGTGGTTTTGCTGCGGGAGTGGCGAGTTACTTGTGGCAATACTACGGTGCGCAACGCCCACGATTGATTGTGGTCGAGCCTGAGCAAGCCGATTGTTTGTACCAGAGCGCGCTGGTGGGGTATCCCGCACTTGCGCGTGGATCAGTCGATTCGGTGATGGCCGGGTTGGCGTGTGGTGAAACATCTCCATTGGCGTGGCAAATTCTCGCAGGGTGTATCGACGACTTTATGACGGTGAGCGACGACGAGGCCGTGGCCGCTATGCGTATTGTGGCTAGTGGCGCTTATGGCGATATCCCGCTGGTCGGTGGGGAATCGGGGGTTGCAGGCTTAGCTGGGTTGATTCATCTATGCCGGAATACACATCTGTCTGCGCAGGTTGGGCTTGACCACACTGCGTGCGTGTTGGTGATAAATACTGAGGGTGCCACTGCACCGAGCGTCTATCATGAGTTGGCGGGGGTTTCGGTCAATGATGTGCGTACACAACAGCTACGGTGGACCAATTAAATTGTGCACGAGTGTACACAATTCAGATAATTGCACCGGTTTATTTACAAAATGTTGTACAAGCGTAGAACTAATCTTCGTACGTAGCATATCCGCTTCGGCTGAGAGCACGATGATGGGCAATACGCTTGGTGCGTAATCGGCGCGCAATGTTCTGATAAGCGACAAACCATCAAGGTTCGGCATGTGAACATCAGTGATGAGTAAGGCGGGGACTGAATGACGGATCTTGTCAAGAGCTACTTGACCATCATGAACAACGATCACCCCGTACCCATGCCGAGCAATACAGGTGAGCAGAAGTTTGCGAATACGTACGTCGTCCTCGGCAATTAAAATTGTTTTGGGCAAGAAACTCGGCTCCTTGAGACCAGTAAACAACGCATACATCATCGTATGATTACAATGGTACGGCTAAAGGAAAATGGATCAGGGTAATAGATGGTTGATTATATCACGCAATTCTTGTGTACTAAACGGTTTGATGAGATGGGTGACTGCCCCATGGGATAATGCCTCGAGGAGTTCCTCGCGTTGTGACGCTGCAGTCAATAATATGATGGGTATATGTTTGAGCGTATTGTCCTTCTTGAGTATGTCGCAGAGTTGGATGCCATCCATAACTGGCATTGAAATATCCGTAAAAATGAGCATGGGTGCTTTAGTGCGAATGAGTATCAGTCCATCTGCACCATTATCGGCGACGACAACATCATACGCGTTATTGCGCAAAGCAGTGCGGATGAGTTTTTGGATAACAGGGTCATCCTCACAAAAAATAATCCGCCGCATCATTCGTTCACTGTGTCGGTGACGATTGGCAATGACACATAAAACGTAGAAAATTGCTCAGGAACGCTTTCGACCCAAATATGACCACGGTGTAGCTCGACAATTTGACGAGAAATCGGCAACCCGAGACCTGTACCAGTAATATAGCGTGTGGATTCGGAATCGACGCGCTGATACCGCTCAAAAATATGTGTAATCGCTTCGGGAGTGAGCCCGATGCCTTGATCGGAGAATGAAAGTAGTATGATCCCATCATGTGCGTCGCTTTTGATCGTGATCATACCTCCATTCGGTGAGTATTTGATCGCATTTGAGAGTAAATTTTTGATGACTTGTACGATTTTGTCACGGTCAACACTGGTATGTGGTAAGTCTTGTGCGAGCAGCATTTGGAATTGATGCGAATGCTGATTCATGCGAATTTCATGGCTGACGACATTCGTGATGAGTTCGTTGATATCAGTGATTTGGCGATGTAACGTCATGGTTCCTGATTCCATCCGATCAAGATCGAGCAGTTCGGTAATCATGCGATTCAGCCGTTTGGCATCTTCGTTGATATCCTTGGCAAAGTCACGCATCTCTGCAATAGTGAAATTTTCGGTTCGCATCATTTCACTAAAGCCTTGAATCCCAGTAAGCGCCGTGCGAAACTCATGACTGACAATTGAGACGAAATGACTCTTGGCAGTATTTAACCGTGATAAATCCTGATTTGCCAGCTCTTGCTCGTGATGTGTTTGTACTAATTCGGTCTCTATTTTTATACGCTGGGTGGTATCGCGTACTACGAGTTTGAACCCATTTGGGCCGAGGAGATCGCTCGGGAATCCGTTGACTTCAACCACAAGCTGGCGACCAGTGTACGTTTTGAGGGAGACACCGGCGGCATAAATGGCCTCGGAATAGATGGTATTCGGGGCAATAATCGTCTCAATGCGAAGCAGTTCGTCGACATCCATGAATTCAGTCATCGCGCGTCCAATCACATCGTTTGGTGTGGCGAAATCGAGCATGTGCGCGCCAGCAAGATTGATATAGCGCACAATTCTATCCACCAAAATGATAATCATATCCGGTGATCGCTCAATGAACTCACGGTAGCGTTCTTCGCTTTTACGAAGCTCGTGAGCTGCTTGTGTCTGTGCGGCTGAGACTTTGTCATACACGATTTGTGTTGCCAGCAACCGCCCCATGAGGACTAATAGGGCGGTCTGATCAGCGGTGATTTTTTGAGGTTGCGTATCAATAATGCACAATGTACCGTATACAAAATTACTCCCGAGTACAATCGGTACTCCCACAAAACTGCCAAGCGTACTGTAGAAGTCATGTACAGCTACGTGTTGAAAGGTAGGATCGGTGTGTGTATCCTCAATTACGACGGGATTTGTTGCTACGGCTACTGCATTACAGTAGGTCGATTTGAGTTGATAGGTGCTCCCGGTATTGATGACAAGTGCAGGATTATCACTGTGAAAAGCTACAATCTGGAGTAAATCTTTGTCATGCAGGATTTGACTCACGTATGAGGCATTCATGGCAAAATGTTTGGAACTGATCGTCACAATGGCGCTTAATGTCTCTTCGAGTGTGCGAAAACCACGGAGTTCCGCATAGTCGTGTCCAGTATTATGTGATGAAATATGCGTAAATTCCTCGCTATTCATAGGATTCATCGCGTTTGTTCGTGTGAATTCGTGGCGTGACGCGCCATGCACGTTCTTGCATGAGCTCTTTGATGACGGCCACCCGTGAAATCAAATTTTTCCATTCGACATAAAAGAACGATCCAAAAACTAAGTACCACACGAACCAACTCGTATGCTTTCGTTGCTCTGGTATCGCACGCAGATAGGCGAATAACACTTGACCCGGTGCTACGCTGAGGGTGAATAGTGTGGTGAGTACATAGATGGAAATTGTCCAATCCAAACTATCACCACGCCAAATCCAATAGGCAATCAGCGGGAAGATTTGGGGTGATATCCAGGGGAATATCTCGCGCCAGGCGAGCAAGTGCAGGAAGCCGATTTTTTGCCGTAGCGTCAGCTGTGACGAACGCAACGCCCGGATGAGATGCTTTATTGAGACTTGCAACCATCCTTGTGCCCAGCGCATCCGTTGATTCCATAGCGCTTCAAGTGTGACTGGACCGAGTTCACGCGAGATGAGTTTGGGGTCTGATGCAACGCGGTATCCTTGCTCAAGGACGCGCAATGACGAGTCAATGTCCTCGGTCAACATGAAACCGTGCATGCGGGTTTGGCGCAATAAATCAGCACGCCAATAGCCGTTGGTACCACCAAAAATGCCAAACCCGTGTAAGCGGGCACGTCCAGGATGTGCTACTGCGTATATACTTTCGAACTCGACGGCAATCATTTTGGTAATCCATGAATCAGTACCATTGCGGATTACACAATGCCCTTGGACGATGTCGTAGCCTGCGGCAAGCCATTGCCATGCACGCGTGAAGCTGCCCGGCATTGGCTGATGATCTGCATCAAATACGCCGATATACTCGCCAGTGGCGATTGACAGGGCCGCATTGACGTTTTGTGCTTTAGAAGTGCTGTGTTCTACCCGCATCAACACGAGTCGTGGGTCTGCATCGGCAAGCAGGCGTAGTTCGGCTTCTACGGGTAATTCACGCGGCGTGTTGTATGCGAGGATTATTTGCAATGATCCGGGGTAGTCAATCTTGCGAAATGCCTCAATCGTCTCGATGATCGTTGCTGCTTCGTTTTGCAAATGTGCAGCAATGATTGCTGATGCTGGTGGGTATTCTGTTGGTACCGGTAAATCCTCGTCAAAGAACGAGGCAAATCCCTCAATCCAAATGAACAACCCCGTAATCACAAATGCCACCACAAAGAAGATGTAGGCAAATCCGGTGATATCGTAGCCGGCTTGATCGGCTCTCCAATAGATACCGAATGGTACGATTAACGTGATTACAATCGTCAATACGATCTGAAAATACAAGCGAATTTGGTCAAAAATCCACTTTCGCTTGGATGTGGCTCGGCGCGCTGCAATGAGTTGTCGTTTTTCGGTGATTTGTGCATCCATGCTATTTGTGTACCCAATTGGCCGTAAGTCGAGTTGGGCAGCAGCGACGCTCAACGCGGTCATGGCACGCGCCTCAAGATCATCAAATGAGTGAAACCCTGCAAAGTAGCTGTAGCCAATAATTGGCGTTAATCGTACCTTTGTCCCTGCTGCAGTAAACGTATGATTGACAATATCATTGGTTAACTGTCGCATACGGAGCTGTACGATGCGATTCGTGGTGTCAAGCATGAGTAACCCAAAGTACCCCTCATTATCATGACTAAAGCTGTCGAGATGTGGTCGGGCACGAATCATCAGACTCAATTGATGCGCAATCTCATCACCGGCGCGTGCGCCGAGCCGTTCAATGATGTTGAGTAGCTCATCAATATAAATGTATGCGAGAAAATTGGTTGTGGTTTGATTACTTGTGCGTACTATTTCGCGTGTGACGACGTCGATGAAATTCCGTTCATTGAGAAAACCAGTGCGCTGATCGCGTACAACCTGTGCGCGTGATATCGATGGCCGGACCAACTTGACGTGCACACGGGCCAATAATTCACGCATTTCAAATGGCTTTGTCAAATAATCATCAGCCCCTAGATTGAAGCTTTCTTCGATATTATCTGTGTTTGTGAATGCGGTGAGGATGATGAGTGGAATGTCTCTGAGATATTCATCATTTCGCAATTGTTGCAAAAAGCTCAGTCCATCCATCGTCGGCATACTGATATCGGAGATAATCAGGTCGGGAATGGCTTCGCGGAGCCGTTCGAGTGCTTCTTGACCATCGTTTGCGGTGACTACATCATACCCGATGCGTTGGAGTGCGGTGCTTACGAGTTTGCGAATACTTTCTTCATCGTCAATGCATAATACGGAATAATTCATCAATTCAACAGCAACACTAACTGAGGATTCCCTGAATCGAACACGTTCATGTAGAGTGCCTTAATAATACGCGTCAAGATAGTTGCAAAAATAGGTGCTACGTACTTTTGCGTTTGACGTACGTAGTAACTATAGCACAGTTTGTGAAAATGTCATAATAATTCTCATTTTTGTTTTAAAAAATAGAATACAGATTAGTAAAATATGCGTCACCATAAAAATAATTTTCCATAAAAATGTTAAGTATTAATTCTCTATTTGATTACAAAAATATTTAACAATCAATAGCAGTATAATGGCGGTAGTTGTACGTGCGAGCGCAGTCTGAATGCGTAGATGATGCCGCGGCATTTGCATATGATCGATGATACACTGTGGATTCCTCGGGCTGTGTCCTCGATTGATATATGGCGTTCGGCGCTCAGGCTACCGGCACAATCATGCGTGTGGTGTACCAACACGGAGGGTGCGACAGCCCCCTCCGTGTATCAGGAGTGTGTGGGTGTGGCGGCCAGTGTGGTGCAGGCGCGCCAGATTGTCTGGCTGGCTCAGCGGTAGATGGGCAACAGCGCCTGATTGACGTAGGTCATGATCTGGCGCAAATCGGCGACGGGGTCGGCGGCGGCATCGAGCTCGAAAATCGCCCAGCCGGTGTACTGCATGTCGCGCAGCAGCCGCATCCAGGCCGGCCAATCGACGACGCCTGTGCCGACGGCGGCGAACCACTGGATTTGCGTGTCGTAGATGGATTCGTCGATGGGGATGTCGAGTGGCGCTGGTCCAGTGGCATCTTTCCAGTGGGTGATAGCGACGCGCTCGCGGTGGCGCGACACGATGTCAATGGGGTTGGATCCGGCCACCACGAATTGGGCGGTATCGGGGCACAAAAAGACGTAACTTGGGTCGGTGTAGAGCATAAATAAATCGACGTCACGGCTATTGCGGAACATGCTAAACGCTTCGGGGTGGAGTGCCAGCTTCACCCCGCGTTTGCGGGTGGCGTAGCCGATGCGGGTGAGGGCATCGGCGATGTTTTCGGCGCAGTTGGCATCCACAAAGCGTGGCGTATCGGCCAGCAGACTGGTGCGGAGCGGGAGCGAGATGACCATGGTGTCAGCACCACAGGTAGCGAGAAATTCGGCGTATTGGTCGGCCATTTCGACCATGACAGGATGATCGGCGCGGTCGGAGATATCGGCGTAGCGCGTGGTACCAGGGATGCGGTTGGACAAATAGCCGCTACACAGCTCGAGTTGATGTGACTTGAGCGCTTGTGTGAAGCCAGCGGCGGAGCCGTAAGCTTGCAGGGCGCTCTGCCAGTTGCCCGGAGTAAAGGTGATTTCGATGCCGTCGAGACCAGCGGCGTGGACGTCGCTGAGCATACGTTCCCAGAAGCGCTCGGGCGTCCAGTTGTGTTGGCGCAATACCGCTTCGAGGTCGCTCATTTCGCCGTTGCCACCCCAGTAGCTGGTGCCATAAAAGGTCACGAGGTCAGTGGCGAATTTGATGCGTGCCATACGAATTCCTTTCAGATGAGTGGTGTGTATACTCTACCATGAGCCACCGCAATAGATTGACATGTATGGTGGTTATTTTTTATAATGAAAAACACACATACGAAAAGGATAATATACCTGTGTGGTATAGCATACAGCGACATTTTCTCATGTGGGTACTTTGCCTAGGTATGGTGGCTGGAGCCGTGTGGTATGCAGCCACCGCACATGCCACCAACGAGGCGGGAGTTCCCATCTGGATAAATCGTGCTGGTGGCATGGCAATCGACGGGAGCGATGGGTTGCGGGCGCGTTTTAATGCGCCTGAGATGCTTTTTTATGCTAACAAAAATCACATCTGTTGTGGTACAAACGGCAGTACGTGGGGCTGGGGTGTGGCAATTGGCAGTGTGGCCATGTCGCAGGGGTTTGGCCAAGTCAATGCCAACTGGGACAGCGTCGTGCTGTTGGCGCGCCGTGGCAGTGTGTCGTACGAATACGAATCGACGCCGGCACCGGGTGATGCGTATCTCTTGTTGCGCTACCGCAAAACGCTTCAAACCACGACCTATGTTTTTGATCGGGAAATTTTTTACACATACCCCAATGCGTATTACACCGATCGTGTGACTGCTACTATCACGGGGGTGAGCCAAGGCGAAGTCATCATCTACAAAGGTGGTGACGCAGCGCCGAATCAGCAGACGATGACATACGGGATGGCGAGTGATGTTCTCGTGCAGCACGCAGAGGTGGTTGGTAGTGATGATGCGTTTGTGCTGGGCATTCGTCAAGGTGCCGGCATGCCACTGACGCACCGCTTTGTGGGGAATGCGACGATACCTGGGCGCTACTGGAATGGTGGTGAAGTGCCAGATACGGTGACGAATGCGTTGCATGATGGCGCCATCAGTATGCAGTGGGGGTTGGGAACCGATGCGGGCACATTTGTGGTGGAGTCACACCAATATGTGCGACCAGCAGGGGTAACGTTGTCAGCACTTTTTTCGAATGATGTGGTCCTCACCAACGATGATGAGCCATTTTTGCATGTGATGATACATAATACGACGTCAGCTGCGTTGAGTGCGGGTGCGTTTGATGTGGTGCTCACAGACCAACTGCGTGTGGTGCGCCCCCACACCTTGACCAATACGTGTGGGGCGACGACCACGGTGCAGACTGATGCGTCTGGCGATGCGACGCTCGTAGAAGTACAGCAGGTTGCGCTTGTGGCTCGAGCGAGTTGTGTTGTCAGTATTCCACTTGAACGAGGTGCGGTGGGGCAGAGCCTACTCGCTCAGGCGCAAATTCAACATGCAGTCAATATCACGCCGGTTGTAGATACCGTAGCGATTACGTTTATGTTTGGCACGGCGACGCCCACTGTGACACTCATTCCCACATTTACGGCGACGGCGACGCCCACGCGCACGTATACGGCGACGGCGAGTGCTACGGCCACGAGCACCCCTACAGATACGCCTGATATCAATCGTACGGCAACGGCGTCACGGACGCCGACGCGCACTGCCACGCCGACGCGTTCGGTGACGGCAAGCCGTAC
>JBKCGB010000096.1:0-4164 GCA_046303375.1 Roseiflexaceae bacterium | reverse complement strand
GAAAGTGTGCGTGACCTGGTTGAATATGCGGGCACGGTGGACGGCTTTTTCTTTGACATCGTCCAACCCATCCCGTGCGTTTGCTACCACTGCCGCACCGCCATGATGGCGGCCGGCCTCGACCCATCCGTCGAAGCAGATCGCCTGGCGTGGGGGGCCGAGACTAGCGCCCGCTTCAAGCGCGACATGTCGGCGCTGGTGCGCGCACTGACTCCCAACGCCACGATTTTTTATAATGCGGGGCATGTGGCACCCCGTGATCGGCGCTGGGCCAGTGACTACACGCACTGGGAGATTGAGACGTTGCCCAGTGGCGGCTGGGGCTATTTGCACTTCCCCATCGCCGTGCGTTATGCCCGCACGTTGGGTATGCCGGTGCTCGGGATGACGGGCAAGTTCCACACGTCGTGGGGCGATTTTCATTCGTTCAAAAATCGCGCTGCCCTCGAGTTCGAAGTCTTTCGTATGCTGGCACACGGCACCGCCTGCAGTATCGGCGACCAACTCCACCCCGATGGCCAAATCGACAGCGACGTCTACGACCTAGTTGGGCATGTCTACCGCGAGGTCGCCAAACGCGAAGCGTGGTGTGTGGATGCCACGGCGGTAACGGATATTGCCGTGTTTTCATTGGAAAAACCGGTGTCGGCCTCGTGGGCCGATGCCATCCCCCCCGCCACCTTTGGGGTGGTGCGCATGCTCGAAGAGCTCGCCATGCAGTTTGATATTGTCGATGCGCAGGCTGATTTGTCGCGCTATGCACTCCTCATCCTCCCCGATGTGCTCGACGTCGATGCAGCCTTGGCCGCCAAAATCGAAGCCTACGTGGCTGGTGGTGGGCGCCTGCTGGTGTCGTATCATTCCGGGGTGCGCGACGGACAGATGCAACTGGCATGCACGGGTGTCGATTATGTGGGTGAAATCGCCATGAGCCCTGATTTTGTGGTGCCGAGTGTGCACATGGGTAGCGATTTGCCGCGTACCGGGCATGCCATGTACTTGCGTGGCGCACATGTCACGCCGCGGGTGGGGACGAATGTGCTGGCAGGGACTATTCAGCCGTATTTTGAGCGCTCGTGGCGCCATTTCTGCTCGCACCGCCATACCCCATCTGATGGCACACCCGGGTCAGCGGCGGTGACGCAGTGTGGCAACGTGATCTACTTCGCGCACCCCGTCTTTGGGCAATACCAAGACAATGCGCCACGCTGGGTCAAATCGCTGGTGCGCGATGCCATCGCCCGCCTGTTGCCGCAACCGATTTTGCGCCATAGTGGTCCATCCACGATTACCACGTCGGTGATGCGCCAGGCACAACGCACCGTGGTGCATCTGCTCCACTACATTCCCGAGCGGCGCGGTCAGCAGTTTGATGTGATTGAGGATGTGATTCCGCTCTACAACGTGGATATCAGTGTGCATGTGGCGCAACCGGTGCACCGTGTCACCATCGAGCCAGCTGGCGTGTCGGTGGCGACACAGCTGCGTGATGGGCGGCTACACATGACGATTCCTGAGATTAATGGGCATTGCATGGTCGTGTTGCATCACGGCTAACGCATCGCTGTCGGTTGGGGGTGTCATTATTGGGCACCCCCTAGCACATATCTGTGTTTGCAAATGGGTGGTATTCCGCTGTATACTACAGGTCGGTATCATTTTTGCATCATTCGGGGAGGGGGTGACTGAGCGCATGAAAATCGAACGCCGTGATGGCGAAAGCATCGAACAGTTGCTTCGCCGTTTCAACAAGGTTGTTGTCGCCGAGCGCATCACCAAGACCTACCGCGAAAAGATGCAGTTCGTCTCAAAGAGTGAACAGCGGAAAGAAAAAGTCCGCCGCGCCGAGCGTAACCGCCGCAAGAAGATGGCCCAGAGCGGTCATTAGTCTGCGTACATCGTACTTCCAAGCCGTTCCGGGCGTACCGGGGCGGCTTTGGTATGTTTGTCAGTAGGATAGTTTTTACCATACGGAAATGGATAGTGGTATGTTTGACCGTCTCAAGAATGTCGTGACGCGCTACGACGATTTAACGCAGCAAATGGCCGACCCGGCAGTGCTCGGCGATATGGCGCGCTTGCAACAAGTGGCGCGTGAACAACGCGAGCTCGAGGCGGTGGTGACAGCCTACCAACGCTACGAACGCCTGTCGCAACAGCTCAGCGAAGCACAACAGCTCATCAACGACACCGATGATGCCGATTTGCGCACCATGGCGCAAGACGAAATCGCCGAACTCACGCCGGTGCGCACCGACCTCGAAGCGCAGCTCAAGTTGTTGTTGCTGCCACGTGACCCCAACGACGAGCGCAGCGTGATCATGGAATTGCGCCAAGGCGAAGGTGGCGACGAGTCCGCACTCTTTGCCGCCGACCTCTTCCGCATGTACTCGCGCTATGCTGAACGTGTGGGCTGGAAGGTCGAAGTAGTCAATTCGAGCGAAAACGGCATCGGCGGCTTCAAAGAAATCTCGTTCGAAATCCACGGCGACGGCGCCTATAGCCGCCTCAAGTACGAAGGCGGCGTGCACCGCGTGCAACGCGTCCCCGCCACCGAAGCGCGCGGCCGCATCCACACCTCCACTGCCACGGTGGCGGTGCTGCCCAAGCTCGACGAAGACGGCGCCGTCGAAATCAAGCAGGAAGACCTGCGCATCGACGTCTTTCGCTCGGGTGGGCATGGTGGCCAAGGCGTCAACACCACCGACTCGGCGGTGCGTATCGTCTACAAAGGTGGCACGCCCGACGAAATGGTGGTGACGTGTCAAGATGGTCGCTCGCAGCTCAAAAACAAAGAAAAAGCCATGACGGTGTTGCGCGCGCGCCTCTTTGCCATCCAAGAAGCCAAGCGTTCCAAAGCGCTCGGTGAATCACGTTTGGCACAGGTGGGTACGGGTGAGCGCTCCGAAAAAATCCGCACCTACAACTTTCCGCAAGACCGCATCACCGATCACCGTATCGGCCAAAGCTTTTCGAACCTGCCTGGCATGCTCGACGGCGATATCGTGCGCATGATTGACGCCCTGATTGTGTATGACAACGCCGAACGCCTGCATGCGGTGGGTGTGGACGCCTAATTGCTGAGATGGATATGTGGTCGCCGTCACGAGCAATCCCTCGAGGCGGCGATTTTTGGTATGATGACGCCATATCACCACGAGCCACAGGATTGGTGCCATGAGCGACATGCATGCCCGGGCCACACTGCGCCACCGCCTGCGCCAACTGTTTTTGATGCGTGAGACTGGTCCCAAACGCCCGGCTTGGCACCTACAACGCATGCGCATGATTTGGGCGCTTCACGACCAAATCGCCGCTCTAGATGGAGGAGAAACGCCCATGTTCCCAGACACACTCCGTGATTATCTGACGCCACAGCTGCATACCTATATCGAAGAGCTGCGCCAACTGTGTGCCATCGAATGCCCGACGAGTAGCAAAGCCGGCGTCGACGAAGCCGGTGAATGGGTGGCGCGCTGGGGCCGGCGGCGCAACTGGGAAGTCAAACGCTGGAAGGATGATACCGCTGGCGACTCCATTGCCTTTACCATTCTGGGCAAGGGTGGTCCGCGCATCCTGCTGGCAGCCCACCTCGATACCGTCTACCCCGTGGGTGTGGCGGCCGAGCGCCCCATGCGCATCGACGGCAATACGCTCCTCGCCCCTGGCTCGTGCGACAACAAAAGCGGGCTGCTGTCGGCACTGTATGCCATGGCCGCCCTCGAGGAATGTGGCGGGCTGGGGCATATCGGCTGTATTACGCTGTTGTGTGGCAGCGACGAAGAAGAAAGCATGCGTGTGTCGTTACGTGCCTTTGATGAGCTGGCACCACACCACGACGTGGCACTGGTGCTCGAAGCTGGCCGTGAAAATGGCGATATTGTGAGTGCGCGCAAAGGCGGCGGCAACTTTTACTTTACGGTACAAGGACGCTCGGCGCATGCCGGCGTCGAGCCTCACAAAGGCGCCAATGCCATCGTGCAACTCGCCCACCAGAGTGTGGCGCTGCACGCACTCAATGGCATGCGCCCGGGCATGACGCTCAATGTGGGCGTGGTCAGCGGCGGCACGGTGTCCAATGCCGTACCCGACAAGGCCACCGCCAAAATCGACGTGCGCATCGTTGATCCTGCTGACCGCGAGCCGGTGACAGCGGCGATTCAA
>JBKCGB010000095.1:0-9664 GCA_046303375.1 Roseiflexaceae bacterium | reverse complement strand
GTTTGAGCTGGTGCGTGCCATCAACGTGGCGCGTGATGCTGGGGTGAGTGGTGTGGCATTTGACGCTGCGCAAGCAGAATTGCACACGTTGTGTGGTGTATTGGGGATGACGCTCAGCGATGGCCCGAGCAAAGTCGCCGAAGCAGCACCCTTCATCGAATTATTGATTGAGTTGCGTGCTGAGTTGCGCAAAGCCAAGCAATACCAGTTGGCTGATGTGGTGCGCAATCGTCTGGCAGATTTGGGTGTGACACTCGAAGATAGTGCGCAAGGAACGCGCTGGAAGGCATAAACGATGGCATGGCTCGAATGTAGTGTGGAAGTCGAAGCCGAGGCGGTAGAATCTGTCAGCGAGCTGCTCGCACAGTACGGGTACAACGGCGGCGTGGCTGTCGACCAACCCGTGATCCACGGCGCCGATGGCCCTGATTATACGTATGACACCCAACGCCCGGTGGTGGTGCGCACGTGGATTCCCGTCGATGAACACAGCGAAGAGACTCGCGCCCGTCTCGAACAAGCGTTGTGGTACTTTGGCAAACTGCGCAAAGTGGGGGCACTCAAAATTACCCAACTCTAATAACAAGTATGGGCCGAAGCGTGGAAGCGCCATTATACGGTGCAACGCATCGGCCGCCGTACCGTAATCGTGCCGTCGTGGCATGAATACACGCCGCAACCCGATGATATTGTCCTCAAACTCGACCCGGGTATGGCCTTTGGTACCGGGTTACATCCCACCACGCGCATGTGCTGTCAGTTCCTCGAGGAATACCAGCAAGCGGGCACGCGGGTGATGGATCTCGGCTGTGGCTCGGGAATCTTGGCAATCGCACAGGCCTATCTGGGGGCGAGTGAAATCATCGCCATCGATACCGACGGAATCGCAGTGGATGCGACTCGCATCAACGCCGAAGCCAATGGCGTCAGCCATCGCATGAAAATCATCGAAGGCAGTTTGGGGCGTGGCAATACGCTCGGCCACTGGCTGAGCTGGGATGCCCCAGAAGTCCCCCCCGGGGTGGCCATTGACCCACAATCGGTGGCGTGTGACTTGATTGCCGCCAATTTGATTGCCAAGGTGCTGGTCTTTCTCGCCGATGACATGAAAGATGCGCTCAAACCGGGTGGTATCCTGATTAGCTCGGGCATCATTGCTGAGCGTGAAGATGAGGTTGCCATCGCCTTTGCCTCTGCTGGCCTGACGCGCATTGATCGCCGGAGTGAAGGTGATTGGGTGGCGCTGGTACATCGCCGAGACGCCTAGTCATGGCGCCGCAGATTGCCAACACGCACCGCTTTTTTGTGGATGCTGCAACCTGCCAGCGTGGTAGTACCACTGATGGTGACTTGCTCCATCAGTGGGTGCGCGTGTTGCGCGTGCGTGTGGGTGATGCACTGCTGCTCCTCGATGGGCAGGGACAGGCGGCGCATGTCGAAATCACTGCTATCTCGGCCAAAACAGCAGCATGGCGAGTGATTGCGACGATGTCCGCTGGTGGCGAACCCCGCTTGCACGTGACGTTGGCAGTATCGCTGATTCGTCCCGAGCGCTTTGAGTGGCTGTTGCAAAAAGCCACCGAGATTGGCGTCAGTGCCATTGTGCCACTCAAAGCCGACCATAGTCGCCATGATGGTGAGGTCTCTGCACAAAAAATCACCCGCTGGCAACGCATCTTGCGCGAGGCCGCCGAGCAATCATGCCGTGGCGTGGTGCCACACTTGGCGGCGGCCTGTGCGATACGTGCGCTGGCTCCGCCGCACGGCGCCCACGTGTATTGGTGCCATGAGGGCGCTGGTACGATGCCGTTGCGCCACGCGCCCTGTGAGGTGGGGCGCCCGGTCTGGTTGATTTCTGGCCCCGAGGGCAGTTTTTCGCACCATGAACTGACCTGGCTGATGCAACAACCATGGCAGGCAGTGGGATTGGGGAGTCGTATTCTGCGTGCTGAAACAGCGCCGCTGGTGGCTGCGACGATGCTGCTGGCACAGGCTGGCGACTTTGACGGAGATACTTAATCATGCGTTGGCACGGTATCATAATCGGCTTTGTAGCTGGGTGGTTGTGTGCCATGCTGTTGGCAGCCACGCCGTATATGGGCGATGTGGCCCGGGTGATTGGCCCGGGTACACTGGCACAACTGCAAACGCCGTGGGGACTGCGTACGGCCTTTGCGCCCTTTTGGGAGGCGTGGCAGGTGGTGGATGCCGTTTTTTATCAACGTGCCAATATTGATCACACACGCATGATAAAAGGAGCCATAAGTGGCATGTTGGCCACACTCGACGATAAATATACGTTCTATCAAGATCCAGAGAAAGCACAACAAACCCAAGACGACATGCAGGGGCGTACCGCCGGTATTGGCGTCTATGTGCGCTTGAGTGAGGGGGTCGTGCAAATCTGGAAACTTATCCCCGATGCGCCAGCAGCAGCAGCTGGCATCCAAGTCAATGATGTGATTGTGGCAATTGATGGGGTGGATGTGGCGACGATACTGGCGGAAAAAGCCAGCGACGAAGCAATTACCAGCGTATCTGGGCTGATTCGTGGTGCAGCAGGTACTACGGTGACATTGCGGATTGGGCGTGGTGATGCGACACCCTTTGATGTCATGCTGACGCGTGCCGAAATCGTGATCCCCAGTGTGGAATGGCGCATGCTGAATGATACGGTGGCGTATATTCGCATCAGTGAATTTAAAGGAAATACTCCGGAGATTTTGGCAACGGGAATGCGTGAACTCGCTACGCAACAGCCGCAGGCCTATGTGCTCGATGTCCGTGGGAATCCAGGTGGACTCCTCGATAGTGCGCAGGCTGTGTTAGGGCTTTTTTATGCGGGGACCGCATTGTGGGAAGAGCGTGCCACGGGTGTGCAACGCGAGTTGCTGACCATTGCACCATCAGATGCGTTTGCCCAGCCCAGCGTACCAGTAGTGGTGCTTGTGGATGGTGGCACGGCCAGTGCGAGCGAAGTAGTGACTGGCGCCTTGCGTGATCGTTATCCGCGTACCACGGTGGTGGGGACACAAAGTTTTGGCAAGGGCATCGTGCAAAACATCTATCCGCTGACCAATGGTGGTACGGTGCGACTGACCATTGCGCAGTGGCTCACACCCAATAAATCTGCCATCCACGGTGTCGGTATTATGCCAGATATTATCGTGAATGATGATGCAAATGCACGTGCAACTGTGCCGTGTGTGGCAAACCGACAGCCTGCTGATGGTGAAACGCTGTGTCGTGACCCACAGCTGGCTACGGCGTTAGGATTGGTGAATTAGCAGACGCATATACACCGGATGTGCTCCCGCAAAATACCAGTAAGCACGATGGTTTGGATAAATTTGACGAACAACGTAATAGTGGTAAAATAACACTGCACATGTCGCTCGTGTGCAGTGTTATTTTTTGATGAAGGAGTTTGCCCGTGGTACGTTACGTTGCTCGCCCAGCCCATCGCTACGCATTGTGTAGCCACAGTCTCAAACAGCGGTATCGCAGTCGGCATGATGCGAAACTCGTGTTGGGGCAAATCAGACGCCAGCACTCCAAGGCATTGCGCTTGGGATTCCCGACACGCCGGCTCGAATCACGCACCTATAAATGCCCACATTGTAGTGGTTGGCATCTGACTAGCAAGCCGCTCTTGAACTGAGTGTTGCGCTCCACCCTGCGGCTGAGTGCCGCAGGGTGGATGCTACATTACGGCGGTGGCATGCGATATGATTCGCTGGTGCGTGTGCCGCTGGCATCACTAAAGACAAATGTATACGTATCCCCGTTGCGGGTGTATTCGACGGTGTGTGTGGCGCCGTCGCGAGTGTAGGTGAGCACATACGATTGCTCACTCACGATGTGGAAGTCGGTAATCACTGCCCCTGGCAACGGTTGTTGGGGCGGGCGTACCGGATGGATGTGTGGCTGTGGCTCGATTTGGTCATCGCGCACAACCACTGTGCCCCGCAACCCCCCATTGATATACGGGTAGGTAGTAGTGCCATGGTAGTGGTAATTGCCGCTGGCGTCATAGTGCCCATTGAATTCATCGAGTGCTTGCATCGGACTCCCATCCGGCTCTGTATTACCATAAATTGGAAAGCCGTCAAGTGCGTAGGCAATGGGGTTTGTTGCACCAACAATCGCTTGTAAATGCAGTGGTGCCACGTGGTAGTGATAGTCGTCGCCTTGCCCGCAGTGTCCCCCCCATTCATCGAGTTCCCCCGCAAGTACTGCGTCTTCGCCCCGGTGGTGAAGCGCATTAAATATCGGCACACCGTTGGCTGCAATGGCGATGGCACCCCGGTAGAGTGCAGATTTGGCTGAAATCGGCGTCTCAGCAATCTGGGGTTGGCGTGGCAGCTGCCAGGCGTTGCTCCCCGTGTAGTCCTGTGGTATGGGAACCTGCTGTTGCCAGCTCCGAATACCGATCATCATGGGGTGGTCGGGCATACCGTCTGATTCGATATAGAGCGTGTGCTCGTCTTGATGAGTGCGGACACGTGATGCAAATGCAGCAAAGCTGTATTGCGCGGCTACCTGTTGTGTGACTACCGCATGATTGGCAGGGGTGTGTGTCACGACCACCTGTGACGCAACTGGCGGTACGGGTGTGGCATTGGGCTGGTCGCGCCGTGCTGGGGGTGGGCGGAGCTGGCAGGCAGTCAGCCCAAGACTGATGCCAACCACGCTGATAAATGCCCGTCGTGTTAGTAGCATGTGTTGCTCCTAGGGTCTGCTATATACCACATCGAGTGTGGCACTTGCAACTGTGGTATCACTGATTGCGGCTAACAGGGTGTCACGATCGACTGCACCAGATGTAAGTTGTGGTGGTGCAGAGAGTGCGTAGATGGTATAGGTGTATGTTTTGAATCCTGGTCCTTTGGAGCATGGTGGTGCATATTCGTTGCGATCATTGACGCTGTTGGTGCCCAGCGACCCAACACCCGTGCTGTTTTGGGCGAGTTGTGTGACATCTGCAGGGATGTCGTAGAGCACCCAGTACCAATGCACATCGTTTGCAGCGGCAGTGTGATGCATGACAATGGCATAACTCGTGGTGGTGGCAGGTGGATTTGCCCAAACCAGCGGGAGTGTTTCGCTCGTGCCGTCACAGGTAAAGGTGGCGGGCAGGGTACCACCATTGCTAACCAGCGGACTCGTCAATCTAAATGCGTTTGGTTCATCGTTGGTGTGGCTCGTCTGGGTGGGGGTGCGCAATGGCGCACTGTCACGTGGTGCTGGGGGTGGGCGCAGTTGGCACCCAGTGAGCACGGCGCAGAGCACCAGAAACCATACAATCCTGCCATGCATAGATGCCTCGTTTCAATTATTGATGAGGTATAGTGCGCATATTATACAGAATTTGTACGAACGTGCAGAGTATTGTGGGTGTTGTGTCTGATTTGGACAGTGGAAGGCTGTGGTATAACGAAGAAAAGCAATGCAATGAGGATGCAATATGACACGTGTGGTCGTCATTGGGGGTGGGCTGGGTGGTATGGCTGCAGCGATACGGTGTGCAGTCGCAGGCTATGATACGACCTTGATTGAGGCACGCAATGCCCTAGGTGGCAAACTCAATATCGTACGCGACAACGGCTTTGTCTGGGATATCGGTCCATCGCTGTTGACGATGCCATGGGTGCTTGATGACCTGTTGCGTGCCACGGGGAGCTCACTTGCGGATGAGCTCGACCTCATCCCGTTGCCGTCGGCATGCCGTTATCTTTGGCAAGACGGTACACGCTTTGATGCATATGCGAGCTTGCCGGCGCTCCAGGCGAGTATCGCGGCAATTCATCCACGCGATGTGGGCAACTTCATGCGTTATATGGCCTATGCGCAACGCTTGTGGGATGTGTGTGCAGATACGTTTTTGTATGCGCCATTTGATGGTTGGCGTAGTCTGCTCACACCACGGCTGTTGCGGGATGCCTGGGCACTCGATGGGATGCGTACGATGGCGGGGGCAGTGGCACAGGCGTTTGAAAGCCCACACATGCAACAAGTCATGAATCGTTTTGCCACCTACAACGGCTCTTCACCGTACCGTACACCAGCCACGTTTAATTTGATTGCTTGGGCTGAGTTCGGCCTTGGAGCATTCTACGTACGTGGCGGCTTGTACCGTATCGCTGAAGTCTTGACTGCCACTGCGCAACGGGTGGGTGTCACGATTCGGCTCAATACTCGGGCAACGCGTATCACACATCACAATCGACGGGTAACCGCTGTGCACTTGAGTGATGGTGATGTCATTGAAACCACGCGCGTGATTAGCAACGTGGATCCGCAAATGACCCTCGCACAGCTGGTCGATGGTGGGCAGGCACGTGCGCAGCAGTTGGCACGGCGTGAGCTCGCTACCAGTGGCTTGGTCGTGCTCTGGGGGCTCGATACACAATATGCGCAGCTCGATCATCACACGATCTGCTTCTCACCCGATTATCGGGCAGAATTTGCAGATACAGATGCGGGACGGTTGCATGCCACCCCCACCATTTATCTCAATCACACGATTGCGTATGACCCCGATCATGCGCCAGCAGGTGGCCAAAATGTGTTTGCATTGATTAATGTGCCGCCGTTGCAACAATCTCGCATTGATTGGCATACTCAGGCGCATCCGTATGTGGATCAACTCGCAGCACGGCTCGAATCGTTTGGCTTGACCGATTTCCGCACGCACATTCGCGTACAACACATCATCACACCCCACGATTTGGCGCACATGTACAATGCTCCTGCCGGATCCATCTATGGACTCGCCTCCAATACAATGACCAGCGCGTTTATGCGGCCAACGCAGCGCGATCCACGAGTGCAGGGGCTCATCTATTGTGGTGGCGGTACTCACCCGGGGGGGGGCATCCCCTTGGCGCTCCTGTCTGGTACACATGCGAGTGCTTTATTGACATAAAAATTGAAACATCACAAGTGCTTATAACATACTTGACATCCCATTTATAGCAAAATATACTAAATCACTAGGATAAATAGGATATGGAGTTGGTGTACGAAATGGCAGATCAGCACGGGCGACCACGGCGCCGACTCGTGGTCGGATTATGGTTGATATTGGTGGTAGTGGCACTCGTTGTCAGCTATACACGGTGGCAGGCAGCAGGGCAAATCATCGATAGTCAGGCATTGATGTGGGGGCTCATCGTGGGGGGAGTCGCGCAAATCGTAGATGGGGCGCTGGGCATGGCCTATGGAGTGACAGCATCAAGCTTTTTGTTGGCGACGGGGTCCATGCCTGCAGTTGCGACCGCATCCACCCACATGGCAGAGATTTTTACCACGGGCACATCTGGCTTAAGTCATTGGCGTTTCGGCAACATTGACCGCACGTTGTTTCGGCGCTTGGTGGTGCCGGGAGTCATCGGCGCACTTGTCGGGGTGAGTCTGGTGACGTGGATTGATGGGAATGTGCTCAAACCGTGGATAGGTGTGTATTTGGCAGTGATGGGCATTTATCTGATCATCAAGGCGTTGGCGAATATCCACTACGACGTATCATCACGCTGGGCCGTAGGGGTGGTCGGCTTTGTAGCCGCATTTGTTGACACCATTGGTGGAGGCGGGTGGGGGCCAGTTGCCACGTCGACATTGCTCGGCACGGGACGTGAGCCAAAGCAGGTAATTGGCTCGGTCAATGCAGCTGAGTTTTTTGTGACCATGGTGAGTGGAGTCTCGTTGGCCTTTATCGTAAACGTGCAGGCTTGGGAGACGGTCGTTGGCCTGATTTTTGGCGGGATGGCTGTTTCGCCACTCGCAGCACTTTTGGCTGGTAAACTGCCCAAACGGCTGTTGATGGTAGCAGTGGGGCTGTTGATTGTGTTGCTCAACTATACGCACGTGATGCGTGTATTTGTGTGATGCAGATATACCAGCACCACGCCATTGCGCAGTGCTGGTGTGTATGGCGTATTAATCAATGGCAAAGAGAGTCCGCAGGCGAGCTGTCTGCCATGCGACGATTTCGGTGAGTGGTCGGAGTGGCAAATTGGTGGTGGCATCTGTGGCTTGGTATGCAGGTGGTCCGTACTCGGGGGTCATTGTGAGTGGGCGTGACTGCTGAGCCTGAGCCGCCACGATGAGTTGCCACCAGTGTTCGTGTGCGGCATGCTCGGCAGCAAATCGTGGCAAGCTGGGGTCGGCAACTTGTGGACCTTGGGCGTGTCCGACGCGGGTATGTACGTGGATGGCGTGGTGTGCGCAGCGGGCAAAGATGGCTTCGGCATCGGTGAGCAGGCGCTCCGCAACCACAACCCAGTGACTATAGTCCGCACAGATATGCATTGCGGGGTAGCGTTGCAGGTAGGTATCAGTGTGCCACGGATTGTAGAGCAGGCGACCACGATGCGTCTCATGCGCGATGGCGATTCCGAGGCGTTGTTCGAGTGTCAGGATGGCTTCGATGTAGGTGCAGCCATCTGCAAATGAGCTATTATCGCGCCAGCCGTGGAGGGTGATTTGGCGTGCACCACAGGCGATTGCAGCCATGATTTGACTGGTACTCGATGTGATATGATCGGCGAGTGTATCGCCACTGCTAAACACCATGGCAATGTAGCCAAGATGGTTGTGCTGTAGGGCACTCTGTAGGCGCGTTTGTTCGTGGGCTTCGAGGGGAACCCCGAGCTCGACACCGCGGTAGCCCTGGGTAAATATCTGCGGAAAGATGACTTCCCATGGGGCATCAATCCCCCACGTACTACGGAACAGCTCAATCGCCATTGCGGTATACTCCTGCGCTGCAAACGAGATGGACTTATTATAGAGGATACCGTCTTCGTCGACAATTAGCGCTTTGCTTTGCGATATCCGGCTGCCGCTGCAGCTGCTTCACTGTCAAAGCATTCTACGTTTGATTTAGTTTTGGCATAAGAGGCGCCACCGGGGACATGATAGATCATGGAATTAAGATTCCCTTTGATTTGATTGACTTGACAGGGGGCTGCCTCGTCAGCTGCCGTCAAGACAGGTGCAGCGGTGGCAATGGTGGCACCTTGGTCTTGCCCACTGCTTGCGCCAGACGTGGATGTGGTTGCAGATCCAGTCACACCATTACACGTGCTCGCAGCCCACAACCCACGTCCATTCTCGCGTGCATCACGTGCAGCTGCGATGAACTCGCTCTGGTAGCGGTACGGGTTGTTTTGGTACGTGTATTCGAATCCGTACCCGTTAGCAATTAAGTCGTAATTGAAAAGGCTGCCGTCAGCACGACGTACAAAGGCCAACAACCGGTCATATCTATCGGTAATACCCTGTGATTCATCGAATTCCAAGTAGACGGTCTGCTTGTTGAGTTGTGATTTGGTATAGTTGCTTGCTTCCACTCCAAAGCACTGCACTGGTTTGCGTGGGTCGACAGTCTCTGGTGTATCAACGCCGATCAGACGTACCTTCGTATTGACGCCGTTGTAGTTGACCGTAATCGTATCACCGTCAGCTACCCGTACCACATTTACTTGTACCCATGTCGGATCAATGGCTTGTGCACTACTGCGTAAGCCGATGGTTGTAGCACCACCTGCTTGTGTAATAGCAGTCGCCGCTGGTACGTCTGTAGCAGTCGCCGCTGGTACGTCTGTAGCAGTCGCCGCTGGTACGTCTGTGGCAGTCGCCGCTGGTACGTCTGTAGCAG
>JBKCGB010000094.1:0-4981 GCA_046303375.1 Roseiflexaceae bacterium | reverse complement strand
CGCAGGCACTCCTCATCACCACCACGCACATCATCATCGCCACCGGCGCCCGCGAACGCCTGCTGCCCTGCCCGGGCTGGACCACACCCGGCGTGATGGGTATCGGCGGTCTGCAAGCCCTCGCCAAGGGTGGCATGCCCATCGCCGGCAAACGCATCGTGTTGGCTGGCACAGGCCCACTCATCTGGCCGGTGGCGCACTATTTGGCCAGTCACGGCGCCATTCTTTCTGCCATCATCGAGCAACAGCCAGTGACACGCTTGATGCGGTTTGGTACTTCTTTGCTCTGTTCATTGGAAAAAACTCGCCAAGTCTTGACATACTGTAGCGCGGTGTGGCGCACACCCATCCGGCTTGCCAGCACCGTCACCGCCGTGCACGCCACCCGTGACGGTCTGGCGGTATCCGTGCAAACGGCGCATACCACGCACACCATCACCTGCGACCTGCTGGGGATGGGCTACCACCTCGTCCCCAATCTCGAGCTGGCACAACTGCTGGGCTGCACCACCACACCATCTGGCGTCGTCACCGACAATGCGCTGCGCACCACGCAGCCACATATCTTCGCCATCGGCGAAAGTCGTGGTATTGCCGGCATCGACAGCGCCATCGCCGAGGCACACCTAGCTGCCGCTATCATCTGCAATGGCGCTACGCACACGTGGCAACGACGCGTCCAGCGCGAGCGGCGCGTTGCGGCACTGTTGGATCGTTCGTTCCCTGTCACGCCACCACCCGTGGATGATGACACCATCGTCTGCCGCTGCGAAGACGTCACCCATGCCCAGCTCGCGCCATTCCACGACTGGCGCAGCGCCAAACTCCAGACCCGCTGTGGCATGGGCGCCTGCCAAGCACGCATCTGCGGCAGTGCAGTGGCCACATTGTACGGTTGGCAGGCCGATTCTGTACGCCCACCCATCGTCAATGCCCGCGTGGAGACGCTGGCACAACCTGTTTTTCCAGAGAAAGGATGACCGACTATGGCACTCACCTGGCGCGGCGTGATTCCCGCCGTCACAACTCCCTTCAATGCAGACGGCAGCATCGACCACGGCTTTTATGCGCACCACATCCAGTGGATGCAATCTGCCGGCTGCGTGGGCGTAGTGCCCAGCGGCTCGTTGGGCGAGGGTGCCACCCTCACCATGGATGAAAAGGTTGCCCTCTACCGCACTGCCGTCGCGGCCATCGGCGACCACGGAGGTGTCATCCCGGGCATTGCGGCGCTCTCCACCGCCGAAGCCGTCAGCATGGCCCAAGCCGCCGAGTCCGTCGGCTGCCGTGGTCTGATGGTCCTACCACCCTACGTCTATTCCACTGACTGGCGCGAAATGAAGGCCCACCTGGTGGCTGTCATCAACGCTACATCGCTGCCCGTCATGCTCTACAACAATCCGCCCGCATACAAAACCGACTTCACCCCCACGCATATCGCCGAGCTGGCCAGCGAATGCCACACACTCGTCGCCGTCAAAGAATCAAGTGCCGACGTGCGCCGCATCCACGCCATTCGCGCCCTGATTGGTAATCGGCTGGAACTCTTGATGGGGGTCGATGACTTGATCGTCGAAGGCGTCAATGTGGGTGTCACCGGCTGGATTGCCGGCTTGGTCAACTCGTTCCCGCATGAGTCGGTGGCCCTCTTTGATGAGGCCATGGCCGTCGCACAGGGCGGTGGCGACCGTGCCAAACTCGATGCGTTGTACCACTGGTTTTTGCCGCTCTTGCGCCTCGACACCGTCACCAAATTTGTGCAACTCATCAAACTCAGCCAAGAAATGGTCGGCATGGGCAATAGCCGCGTACGCGCCCCGCGTCTCACCCTCAGCGGTGCTGAGCTGGCCGATGCCACTGCCATCATCGCCCACGCTATCGCCAATCGCCCCCGCTAAACACATACTCCCCACCGCCGTGGCTGGCGGTGGGGAGTGTTGTGACGGGCGTTATTTCTCGCAGGTGCCTGCAGGTACAATCACGGTGATGTCGCGCGTGTTGATACGTGGGTCAATGTTGAGAATCATGTCTTTGATGACATACACGATTTCTTTAGCTGCATTGTCGAGCAAACCATCTTGGCATGCTTGACGACTCGCCTCTATTTGTGCCTGTTTCCGTGCTGTTTTTGCCCACTCAGCTTCGTACGATTTTTCAAGATATGGTCCCCTATCTGGGTAATATTTATCTTGTACGGATTCAAGATTCAATTCCGGTGTATCGAGCGTTGGTGGCGGCATTTTTACTGTAATTTTGTTCGATGGACTAACGTCCACATCCATCAAATCCAGATTGAATTGTGCTTCTACCGCATACGTTGCTTGATAGATGTATGCTTGTGCACCGTCGATAAAATTCCACTTTTGCGCCTCTATTTCGTAGTTTACGGTAACACGTTGTATGACTTCGTATACCGTCAACTCATTCTTTCGGATAATAGACTCTTTCACCGCCGACACCTGCACCACATAGCGCGTGGCGGTGGGGGTCATCGTCGGCATAGGCGTCTTGGTGGCCGTCGGGATGGTCGTCGCCGTACCTGTCGGCACCACCGTGCTCGTGGCAGGCACCAGTGTCGGCGTAGGCACATTCGTCGGCACCACTACCGCCGGCTCGGCCAACACCAGTTGCCGGAGTTCTGCAGCAGCCGGCATGCGCAAGATGAAAATCCCTACCGCCAACACGACCACAACCCAAACCACATTTTTCAAAAAGTTCATCATCGTGGTACTCTCTTTCAATAACTACTGCGTTACCGGGCAGACACCCGCATTGACTTGTACATCGACCGTTTGGATGTTTGGATTCATCGCTTTGACAAACTTGCTCACATTCACGCGTGTCTGATCGGCTGCATCCTGCAACAAGCCGATCTCACAGGCTTTGATGGTAATCTTTTGTACTGCCTCAGCACGCCCTTGCTCCGTCAACGACATATCCTTGTTTGACACAAAAATTCCTGCCGAATCCACACTCGCATACGTATAATTCTCATCTATTTGCGGCGCATACAGCTGAGTATCTGGCAAGATAATCGTCACACGCGTTCCATCCGCACTAATCTCTACACCATTTGCAGATATGTCGTCCATCACCACACCGGCCATGACCTTGGCAGACATGTGTACCGTCACCGTTTGTCCCACAAACGGCGCTTTCCACCACACTTCTTGTTCAGGGTTAGATGGCGACACCGATGTGGTAATTGTCGCTTCCTTTGCGAGCCAGTCGTTCATGTCGCGAATCTGTCGCACGACGGTTTCTTTTTCAATCACTTTAATCGGCGCTTGCGTCTCACTACATACCAGTGTTTCATCGGGCTGCATCCGTACCACGCCTGATGCCCACGCCATCCAGCTGGGCAATTGTCGCTCTTGCATATTGCTTAACAACACAACAATCAACAACCACGGGCCAATAAGCAGTACCCAACTCAGCAAACGGTTCATACATGCATCCTTTTATTAAATGACAGTTTTACCAACCACTGTTATTTACGTTGGAGCCATCAAAAAAGTTGCACACCAGTAGTGCATACCAAACATCACCGCCTGCCGGAGTCCCAGCAGGCGGTGTCATCTATCGCCACACCTCTACAATGCGGAAGTGATTCACGCATTCCAATCGCTTATTCGCTGATTTGTGCAGGTGCATTGACGGCGATGCGCTTGGGCTGAGCGCTGGGTGATTTGGGCACGCGCACCGTCAGAATCCCGTGGGTGCTCTGGGCGGTGATGCCATCGCTGTCCACAGCCAGTGGGAACTCGATGCGACGGGCGACGGCACCCACCGCAAACTCACGCACATGGCGGCGCTCATCCTGCTTGTGCTCCTCGCTGGTCGCTTCGCCCTTGATGGTGAGCGTGCGCCCCGTCAACGTCAACTCGAACTGCTCGGGGGCGATGCCAGGGGCGACCATTTTGACGGTATAGCCGCTCGCATCCTCATTGACCTCGATGGCACCCGTGCTTACGGGGCGAACGGCGTTGTGCATCAGCATGTCAGCAACAGTGTAGATAGTCATGATGTGTACTCCTGTATGTTTCTTTTCAACGTGTGCGGTATTTAGTTACCGTGACTACACTATACACTGCGCTGCGTTAGAAACCCATATACGCACTATATGCGTTGTATATGCGCTATATTAGCGAATTATTAACAGCCCACCGCACTATGGTTGATACACACACACGCCCGCCACCCAGGTCGCCTGCACCGCACGCGTATGCCACGGCAAGGCAGGGTGCCCACCATCCAGCACCACAAAGTCGGCATTGAGTCCTATGCGCAAATCACCATACTCCTGCTCGGCATGCAGCGCATAGGCGGCGTCTGCCGTATATGCATCCACGGCCACCTGCCATGCTAGCGCTTCGTGCACCCCAAACGTCTGGCCGTGGTAGTTTTGGCGTGTGGTGGCTGCCGCAATCCCCAGCACCGGCGCAAAATCTGGCACCACCGGGTTATCGCTCCCCAACGCGATGCGTCCGCCATGCCGTACAATACTCGCCCACGGGTGGGCATAGGGGAGCAGGGGATCGGGCAGGCGCGAGATATCACTTTCTTCGAACCACATAAAGACCGGTTGTACCCCCGCAATGATGCCATATGCCCCAAAAAGTGGCCACAACTCGGGGCGCGTGCTTTCGACATGCTCGAGGCGATGGCGATGCGTGGCACGTGGATAAGCAGTCAGCACCTGCGCATACATGCGCAACGCCTGATCTACTGCGCGATCGCCGATGGCGTGGATGGCCACATCGTAGCCACGCTGGTGGGCACTGGCAATCGCGTCGTACAGGGCAGTGTCTTCATACAAGGGGAAGCCCGTGTTGTGCACTTCATCGCGGTAGCCCTGACTCACCCAGGCGCTACCACCACCCAGTGTGCCATCGATGAAATATTTGATATACGCCGCCCGTTGCCACGCTGTAGTCGGCACCAACGCCTCACCCCGTAGCCAGGCCTCAGCCACCGCGCC
>JBKCGB010000093.1:0-3614 GCA_046303375.1 Roseiflexaceae bacterium | reverse complement strand
CCCACAATCGTACGGGACGTACTGAGCGAACTCTGCGTGGTAGTCAAGGCAGCGTACACCATTTTGGCCATCGTATTCAACGCAGTGGCCAGTTCACGCAGGTCGACATCCACGTTGCCGATCATGCGCCCAAAGTTGAGCGTCATCAGTCCGCCATTGCGACACATAAAAATGCAGACATCGTTTGCTGCCTTGGCATCAACCATCAACGCAGCATATAACGCCCCTTGATTGGCAGAGAAGTCAACAACTCCCACGATGCTGGTCGATACCAACGCACCAAGCACCAGTCCAAAGACTGACTTCACGATTACGTTCATCTGTCTCAACGGTTTGGGTAACCAGGCCATTCCATCACGCATTGCCACTCCTCCATATTGTGTGGTATGCACACGTATATCATGTGTTCACCGTCGGAGACCCACTACCCGCTGCTGCAAGATAGGGGTAATCGCCGCCCGGAAGCGGGGCTGGAACTGCGCACTGATGTTGAGCGACACCGCCCAGTCGACTTCGTAGCCACCTTCGGGGAAGGCACTCGGCTCGGGCAAATACGCCATCCAGCCATTGGCATAGCTCACCAAGACCGGTGTGCTATAGCCCATAGCACGCAGCTGCGCTTTGAGGAGCCAGGCTGTTTCAGCAAAGACTTCCCCCGGCTGTGTCACCAGCACCACATCGCCGATGTGCATCAGTTGGACTTCGACGGCAATCGCCTGTTCATCGGCGATTTCGGGCAAATCCTCCTGCAACGGTGGTTTGACACGCTGCGGATAGTCGGTTGCAGCTGCGGTCGCATCTACCAGCAATGACGTAGCCCATATGGGGGGCAGACTAGCCGTTGTGGTAATTGTACGGCACAGGTGGAGTACTTCGGCGGCCACGGCATCACCCAGCTCGGCCACTTCGGCAAAGGTGCCACCGGCGCGATCACCGATGCTCCACGCCTGCGAATCATCAAGTGCGCCGTAGTTGTGACTGATGTGGCCGATGGCAGTGACCGTATGGCCGCTACGCATGCGGGCACGCACACCTGCCACGAGGGGATTGATGTCGCCGGCGCCACCCTGCGTAAACAGACAAATCGCATCGGGATGAGTGGCTTCGACCTGCGCCATCATGTGCCCCGGCCAGTCGCCGCTGATGGCCAGATTATCGGCACCAAGCACCACCGCATGACAGGCAAAGTTGCACCAGAGTGCCATCACATGCCCATCGACATCATCCACACGCACTACCGTCACTCCCGGGTCAACGGGACGGTCAAGCCAGCGACGATTGATGGAGTAGCCGTAGAGTACGCCCACACCACTACCAATGCGTGCTGGACGCTGGGCCGCATGAGCAGCAATGACCACATCACCGATGCGGTCTACGAGCGGGTGCGCCCAATTACGCCCGTCACGGTCGCGTGGGCCAGCATGCGTGTGGGTGGTGACAATCATGATGTGCGCCGCAGGGATACCCAATACTTGGTGAATGCGTGTGCGGATGGCGTGGACGGTTGACATGGAAAGGTAGCAGAGCTCCACCGATACCAGCACCAGCGTGGTGGTGTCGACACTGATCACCAGCGCCCGCGCCGACAATCGGTCATGCACATGCGTTGCACCTTGGGTACGGTTGCCATACCCAACCAGCGGGAACCCGAGCATAGGGGTGATGTCTGCTTTGGCGACACCGGCAGTCACACGAGTCATGGGCGACCTCCTTGGGGGTGGGTGAATACGTGTTGCTGAATACCGCTATCGTATCACGATTTAGGACCCAGCCATTCGGGGATTTGTTGGTTTTGGCGGAGTTGCAGACGCAGCTGATGCATGCCCAACAACAGTGCGCGGATGGTTGTTTCAGAGATGGCGAGGCTGGTTTTGGCTTCGGCGAAAAAACGCTGCGGCATGGCACTGTTTTCGTCGTGCAGATAAGCCGCATCCCACCACGCATGCAAGCGCTCCGCGGCACGGTCGAGCAGGGGGGCACTCACGAGTCGGTCGCGTTTTTCGTGTTGGTTGATGGTCCGCGCCGCCGGGACCAAATTCCACATATCGCCACATGGTTTGGCCACCCACGGGAAGACGTGGTCGATATCGAGGATGTCGCTGTGCAATCGTTTGCCGCTCCAGACACAATAGACGGGAGTACCGCGCGCCAAAAAGGATTCGGCACGGAGCTTGGCCGGCGCCACGGTGCGGGTCGGATCGTACCATTGCATGGCGGTATCGATCGTGGCATAGTCGAGTGTTCGTCCTTGTGTCGCCGCATATGCGTGCATCAATTTTTGCCATTCATAGATGAGGGCGGGTTCTATCCACGCACAAAAGCGCACCATGCTCAGCCACATATGGCGGGGAATTTTGATGCTGCCATACGACCAGAGCAATGCGTCGTCGATGACTAATGTATCGTTTTGGATGCTGATGGCACGCGCAGTATCGACTGCAAACACGGGGCGACCGTCATCGTAGGTGATATATGTTGCAGGCATTTTTTTGATCAAATCACATGCTTCTTTGATGGCATCGCGCACAATGTGTGCCATTTCGCCACGAAACCGTCCACCAATCGCCAATTCGCTGGCTATCGTATCGGGCAGTTGCCGATAGGCATTCCCTGCAAAGCCGAGTTTGACGCCCGCCTGGGTGTTAAGTGCCATTTGTGGCAGATGTGCCCTGGTCAACGGCTGGTACAGGCGCACCCAGTAGAGGCCAATCAGCCCATACGGGAGCTCGACATGGGTTGCATCTGGGCCTTGGAGTGCCAGCCCAGGTGCCGAATCTGCCACACGCACCATGGTGCGCAGCAGGCCTAGTTTGTAGGTAGAGGATTTGCGGTCGTTGAGGATGATATGGCGCAAAAACGGCAACGCCCCTGTACCATCGTCAGGCACACGTATCACCACCTGTTGCCAGCGCATGGCACGACCGAGGGCATCGGTTGCAATTTGGTCGGTTTCAAGCAACAGACCGTGCTGTTGTGCCAATTCGGGGATTTCTGCCGGCGAGACCACATATTTGCCACGCACACCATCATCCACATCGAGCTGGATTGTCATGACCAGCGTGCCACCTGGTTTGATGAGTTCCACTATTTTGCGAAAGGCGCGCGCCCGCTCATGCGGGGGAATGCACATCCAAACGGCACTCACGAGTACACAGTCAAAGACCCATGCGGTGCGTGCATACACGGCGTCGAGCGCCGGCAAGCGATCATTAATCCATTCGATATGTGGATGATCGTGGTAGTGCTGGGCGTATTCACGCATACGCGCTGCCGGCTCGACGGCCACCACATGATGTCCGAGGGCCGCCAACCATGCCGCATCACGGCCGCTCCCTGCGCCGATATCGAGAATAAATCCGGCTTCGGTAGGGAGCACATGTTGCATCCATCCCCACAACTGTGTGGGATCGATGCGATCATAGATAGGGGCTTGGTCATGTGCATGCTGGTCGTACCAGGCAATGCTCGGCGGATCGGGGTGGAGTGCCATGGGAGTGTCTCCTGTTGACACTCCCATCATAGCGTATACATGAGATATTCGCTATCAGACTGTACCTGTGTTAGCGATGTTCGTTGAGTTGATTGAGAAAGGCTCGCGCAAACCATCCCCATTC
>JBKCGB010000092.1:0-4091 GCA_046303375.1 Roseiflexaceae bacterium | reverse complement strand
CCTTTGATGCCAAAGGTCGGCCCCATCGAGGGCTGGCGGATGGCCACCACGGCGCGGTGTCCGCGCTTGGAGAGAGCTTGACCCAGCCCGATGGTGGTAGTGGTTTTGCCTTCGCCCAGCGGTGTTGGCGTAATAGCAGTCACTACCACATAGCGCGCTTTGCGGGCGCCGTGGATGGCGGCGGTGTCGATTTTGGCCATATGCCGACCGTACTGCTCGACATATGCAGACTCGATACCCAACCCAGATGCGATATCGGTAATCGGGCGTAGCGTTGCTGCTTGGGCTATTTCGAGATCAGTTTGCATGGATATATCCTTTCGGTACGTGGATAAGAGTATTGTACTGAGATTTGTGTTGTAAGGTAATGACAATGGCGTGCCATTTGTACGTCCATTGATGCGCTCCTCATGTTCCACATCTTGTTTTTCCAATACCTCTACCGTTTTCTTACCTGCAAAAGGTATGCCTCCATGGCAGTTTTTCCACTAATTCTCAGGAAATACCGCATAGATTCTTTTATAATCAATAAGAGATACCTATCTTTGTAAAAGTATTCATCAGTTGTAGTACAGCATTGGACAGCGAACCCTTGAGGAGTAACGAGACCATGAAATTTTGGACTGTGGTTATTGCAGCCATCATCATCGCAACAGGCGTGTGGTATTTCAGTGCACCGACGACCGATACCACCAGTATCCCCGTCGATGACACAGTGGTCCCCACTGTTGCATCATCCGTGGACAACACACAGGGGACGCCCAAGGGGCGGGTTATCCGCCTGACGACTGCAGATATCAAGGAACGATTAAACGATTTTGGTACTGAACAAGCCCAAATCGCCGATATCATCCTGGCACCAGACACTGCCACCATCGAATTGCTGGTTGGTGGAGTGAAAGGTGTATTCACCACTGGGCTTGCAGTAGCCAACAACCAAATTGTGTTGGTAAAGCCTGCCATTGGTGGGCTGCTTGGTGCCGTATTGCCTGCAGAAAAAATCGGTCAACTCTTACAAGATGAGCTCAATAATCGTCTGATTGACCAACCAATTCTCGATATACGCATCGTTGATGGTGCCATCGAAATCGTCGTCAACGAGTAAACCTGCGCTCATAGAAGCACCGTGGTAGAATACAACCAGCATTCGATGTACGTGGAACCGCTCTTGGTGTGATGCAATGTCCCACGTACTGCAATGGTTTAGGAGCATTTGCATGGCTGCGTCCCACGATCAACTCTACCGCATCCGCCACTCGGCGGCACATGTCATGGCCCAGGCCGTGCGTGAAATCTTCCCCGATGCCCGTATCGCCATCGGGCCGCCGATTGACGATGGGTTCTACTACGATTTCGATTTGCCACGCGCATTGACGCTCGACGACTTCGCCGACATCGAGTCACGCATGCGCCGCATCATCGCCGGCAAACATGCTTTCGTCTATCGTGAAGTTTCTGCCGCCGAAGCGCGCACGATTTTCCATGATCAGCCCTACAAAATTGAGCTCATCGACGGTCTCGCCAAAGGCCAAGACGACAATGGCGAAACCACCAAAGAGCCTGTCGTTATTTCAACCTACCGCCAGGATTCATTCGAGGACCTGTGCCGTGGGCCACATGTGGCGAACACCAGCGAAATCCCCGCCGACGGCTTCAAGCTGATGAGCGTGGCTGGTGCCTACTGGCGTGGCGACGAAAAGCGCCCGCAGCTGCAACGCATCTATGCCACCGCCTGGGCCTCCAAGGCCGACCTCGACAAGTACCTCTTTCAGCTCGAAGAAGCCAAACGCCGCGATCATCGCCGCCTCGGCCGTGAGCTGGGACTCTTTTACTTCTCCGAAGATGTCGGTCCTGGTTTGCCACTCTTTACCCCCAAAGGTGAAATGCTGCGCTACCTGATGGAGTCCTACGTGCGCGACACCCAGACGCGCTACGGCTACCAGCACGTGTGGACGGGGCATTTGGTCAAAGAGACGCTTTACCACAAATCGGGGCACTACGACAACTACCGCGACTCCATGTTCCCACCGATGGTCGATGGCGACGTGGTCTTTCGCCTCAAGCCGATGAATTGTCCGTCACACATGACCCTCTTCAAAGAAATGGGACGCCACTCGTACCGCGAATTGCCGATGCGCTTCGCTGAGTTTGCCACCCTCTACCGCTACGAAGACAGCGGCGCCTTGAGTGGGCTCACGCGCGTGCGCTCACTCACCCAGGATGACTGTCACGTCTTTTGTACGCCCGACCAAATCCAAGAAGAATTCGGCCGCTGTCTGCAACTCATCCGCGAAGTGCTCAACGCCTATCAGCTCAGCGACTACCGCGTACGCTTGTCGTTGCGTGGCAACGAAGGCAAATTCGTCAAGGATGACGACAAATGGAATCTGGCCACCACCGCCCTCAAGCAGGCGCTCGACGCCAACGGCGTCGTCTACGAAGCCGTCGAGGGTGAAGCTGCATTTTACGGACCAAAAGCCGACTTTATGGCCAAAGATGCGCTCGGGCGTGAATGGCAGTTGTCAACGGTGCAAGTCGACTTCATCCAGCCGGCACGCCTCGGTGTCGAATACGTCGGCGAAGACGGCCAAATGCACACGCCCGTGCTCATCCACCGTGCTGTCACCGGCTCCACGGAGCGCTTTTTGGGCGTGATTATCGAGCACTACGCTGGAGCATTCCCGCTGTGGTTGGCACCCGTACAGGCCGTGATTATCCCCATTTCGGATGAAAAACAGGGGGCGTACGCCAACGAAGTCCAAGCAAAACTGGCAGCGCTCGGCATGCGCGTCGAAGTCAACATGTCGCGCGATCGTATGAATGCCAAAATTCGCGATGCGCAGTTGCAAAAAATCCCCTACATGCTGATTATCGGTGACCGCGAAGCCAGTGCCGGTGCAGTAGCCGTGCGCACCCGTGGTGGTGTCGACCTCGGCGCACTTCCAGTCGATGAATTCATTGCTCGTGCCCAGCAAGAGATTGCGAGCAAAGTCTAGTTTGTGGTGATACACAGGGGAGCGCCAACATCGCTCCCCTGGCATTGCAGGAGAGTAGTGCTATGCGTCGTTTTCTCTATGGACTCATTTTTGGTGTCGTGGTTGGCTCGATTGTGGGCATCTGGTGGCTGCGCCGTGTCGGTGCCTTTGATGATCCCAACAGCCTTGTCGGCTCACTCATGACGGTAGCCAAAGAAGCTGCCGCCGCCAAAGAAGCCGAACTCATGGCACGCTTTCATCAACAGGCCAACGACAACCCCGCCCCAAGTGACCGCTAGACCCGTGCAAGGGGAGCATATCCACCATGTTACGAGATGCAATTCGTGTGATTCATGCTGATAAATACTGGTGGAAAGCTGTCGGCATCGCCGGGTTGTGTGCGACAACCTTAATCGGCTATCCCATTGCCGCCGGATTGGTCATCGAGCACCTCGACAACACGCGCAAGGGGTATGATCGCCCACTGCCACCGTTCGTCGACTGGAGCACACGCTGGCTAATTGGTTTTTTTGCTGTGCTCATCGAGTTCGTCTTTTATGTGATGCCCACGCTCGTCGCCTGCCTGCTCTTTTTCTGTTTCGGCTTGACCATGGTGATGCAGCAACGCGTCGGTGACGTGGTGGTCCTTTGGACGTTTGGTGGCATATTACTCGCCTGGTGGCTCTTCATGTTCTTGTGTGGGGTTTCACCCATCGCCCGCCTGATTTATGTCGACGATAGTGGTACCGAACGGAGCATGGGTGGCATGCCCATCCGCGAGGCCTTTCGTCCAGGTGCACGTGGGCACTATGCTGCTGCGCGCCTACAAAGTATTCCCCTCTACATTGCCCCCACCCTCCTCCTCTTAGCAATTCCATCGGTCATTGATTTGGGTGGCATCGTAGCATGGCTACTGGGTCCACTCGTCATCTGGTTGTTCTGGAGTAGTCTGGTCTACGCCCATTTGGTCGTCATGCAACTCTACCATCGTGTTGACCTGAAACTCGAAGCAGCTCAGCTAACGCGTGCCCCATATGAGGGTGTGTAAACACCACACACACGTAAAACGCCCCACACCGAATGGTGTGGGGCGTTCTCCATTCCACTCTTATATAT
>JBKCGB010000091.1:0-6088 GCA_046303375.1 Roseiflexaceae bacterium | reverse complement strand
TGTGCCGCAAAGTAGCCGATGGCACAGCCGGGATGGTAGATAATTAGCTCGCTCCCCTCACAGGCCGCAAAATAGTCGCTGACCATGTAGATGCCGTATTCCTTCATTTTGTTGAATGCCAGGAGCATTTTGAGCGGGTTGTCGGCACTGCCCGCCTGTGCCAGCAGTTTGGGGTCCACATTCAGTGTGTCAAAGTCGGCGTTGATGGGAAAAAAGTCGATGCCGTAGCCTGTTACAAACGGCGCGAACGACGTGTTGCCCGCTATGCGCACCGCCCGCCCGCGCGCCTGTAACGCTTGTGCTAATGCAATATAGGGCTGGAAATCACCCCGTGATCCCGCACACAAAATTGTAATCACACCCATACTCCTACAAACATCCAACACTGTGTCGGATGTTTTTACTATAATTGTGGCAGCGCGCAGAATCAACCAACAGGTTGGTGTGCATTGTTGGACGGCGTGGAGGTAATGATGGGCAAACGTGTTGCGGTGACTGCTCAGACCAAACAAAACATCATTGATGCGTTTTGGCAGTTGTACTGTCAGTACCCACGCGCACAGATTACGGTGACGGCGGTGATTCAGCGGGCGGGGTACAATCGGAGCACTTTTTACGAGTACTTTCGCGATGTGGCCGATGTGCTCGACGCATTAGAGGCAATGCTGATTCCGACGATCGATACGTTGCCACCGTTGTACACTGATACGCTGCAGGTGGGGATGCCAATGGCGCAGTTTTTGCAGTGGTATCAGCAGCATGCGCAGTACTATGCGGTATTGTTGGGTGAGCGCGGTGATCCCGCCTTTGCGGGGAAACTCAAGCAACAACTGAAGCCGTTGTTGCGCCAACTTGCACCAGTGACACATCATCAGGATGCGGTATCACGTGAAATCGTGCTTGAGTATGTGCTCTCTGCGTTGCTCGGCGTAATGGGCTATTGGCATCAGCATGCGCCCGATATGCCCATCGAGTCATTGCTCCAGCTGGTGCATCGGTTGATGACCACGGGAGCAATGCCGGTGCTGGCAACGTTGCATGTGCGCCAGTGATGGTGGTGTCGCACCGACGGGTGCATTTAATCCTGCAACAAAAACCACTCTATTTGTTTGACATAATCTAATGATGCTTCTTCTTGTACGAAATGGCCAGCATCGTGGTAGGTGCAGATTTGGGCCTGTTTGAAGAGTTGTTGCCAGCGTTGCAAAAAACGACTGGGAAAGACGGGGTCGCGGGTACCCCACAGGATGAGCGTAGGGAGTTTGGTGAGGCGGTCGCGTTGCGCCCAGCGGGCTGCCAACCACGGATTATCGGGCGAGAGTTCGTGTACAAAGGCCCACATCGCCTGGCGTTGGCTGGCATCAGCAAAAGGTGCCACGTACTGGGCGTGGAGTGTGGGTGTCAGATGCTGGCGATTGGCAAAGACAGCGGGGATGAGCCAACGTGGCGAGAGATTGTGGTGCAAGTAGAGGTATGCACCGATCCGCCCCTGCAAGAACTGGGCGCTGCGTGGGATACGGAATTCGTCGGCAAATGGCCATAAAAACGTGTTGAGCAAGACTAATTTGTGGTACAAACCGGGACGTTGTTGCACGTCGTTGAGGGCGATGGGACCACCAAAATCATGCACCACCAGCGTGATTTCACGCAGCAACAGATGATCGATGAATGCACTCCAGCGCTGGGCATGGCCGGCAAGCGAATAATCGGCATCTGCGGGTTTGTCGGATTGTCCAAAGCCGAGGTGGTCGACGGCAATCACGCGATAGTGGCTGGCCAGTTTGGCCATAGCATGGCGCCATACCAGTGACCAGGTAGGAGTGCCGTGGGCAAAGAGTACCACGGGACCATGGCCGATGTCGACGTAGCGCATCACACCGACTGATGTCGCAAATTCTTTGACGGGGAAGGGGAAAAGTGTGTGGTTGACCCAGTCCATAGATACCTCTGTGGTGTGTGTGGCTACCGTCATCTTACCAAATCGTATGCAGAATGAGAATACGTGAAGATTACACATGGTTACTTGTGCGACAATGCAAGTGATATGTCACTGCGAAAGTGAGGAACAGATGCTCCGTGGTAGCCGCATTGATCCACGTGCCTTTGTGCATCCAGCAGGGCACAATCAGGCTGATGTAATGGCACTCACCCAGCAGGTGCTGGAGATGCTAGTTGGCCATTTGGCGCAGGCCGCCAGCAAACCGCTCCAACCTGATCCAGGCAGTCTGGTGCTGGTGCGTTTCCCCGAGCAGCCGCAACCGGCTGATGTGCTTGTGCCGCTCATTCAACAAGTGTTGGACGGGGCCATGAACCCGGCGCACCCCGGCTATATTGGTCACATGGATACGATGCCGAGCACGGCGGCCTGGCTGGGTGAGCTGGTGAGTGCGGCCTGCAACAACAACATGCTCTCGCTCGAAATGGCCCCCTTTGCCACGCGCCTTGAAGATCGCGTGGTGCGCCTGTTGGCCGCCGAATTCGGCATGGGGGCGCATGCTGGCGGGGTTATGCTGGCCGGCGGGACGCTCGCCAATTTGCAGGCGTTGGTGGTGGCACGTAACGCGCGCTACCAGGTCGCCAAAAGTGGCATGTACGGCTTTCAGCGTCCACTGACGATTTTGGCGTCACAAGATGCGCATACATCGCTGCAAAAAGCCGCCATGGTGATGGGGCTGGGGAGCAATGCGGTGGTGGGTTTGCCAGTAGATGCCCATGGCGCATTGACCGGTGACACGGTGCGGCAGGCGATTGCCACGCAGCGTGCCCACGGCAATGACCCCTTTTGTGTGGTAGCCACGGCTGGGACAACAGTGTTGGGGGCGATTGACCACTTGGCAGACATTGCTGCGGTAGTCAACGATGACGGTTTGTGGTTGCACGTGGATGCTGCATATGGCGGGTCACTCATTTTGTCACCGACACACCGGGCCTTGCTTGCAGGGATTCAGCATGCGCATTCGCTAACATTTAATCCACAGAAGTGGATGTATGTGAGCAAAACAGCCGCCATGCTCATCGTGCAGGAGCGCCAGTGGCTGCACGATTACTTCCGCATAGCGGCACCCTACATGGGTGAGGATCCCGAGTTGGTGAATCCCGGTGAGATTAGCATTCAGGGGACGCGCCATGCCGATGTGCTCAAACTGTGGCTGACGATGCAGGTGCTTGGGCGCAACGGCAGTGCGCACCTGATTGACCAGAGCATGGTGCTCGCACAGACATTTGCCACGCGGTTGCAGACCAAAGGGATGCAGCTCGCCGCTCCCCCGACCAGCAATATTGTCTGCTTTCGGCCGCCGGGGAGCGACGATGCGACGGTGATGGCGCTGCAACAGCGCCTACGCGACGCCGGCGTGGCGTTTTTTTCGACACCGACATGGCGTGGTCAACGCTGGCTGCGTAGTGTCATCCTGAATCCGTTCGTCGATGAGTCCCGCCTGCAGGCCATCGTGGATGCACTTTAGCGTGTGGCCATGATGTAGTTGATGACTTTGTAGATGAGCTTGGCCGTGATGAAATCGCTCGAGTGCATGCCTGCAATCGGCGCAAGCTCGACACAGTCAAAGGCGACCACATCGGCATTGTTGGTGACTGCACGCACAATCTCGAGGACTTGGACCCAGCTCAAGCCGTTGGGTTCGGGGGTGCCGGTGGCAGGGATGATGCTAGGATCGAAGCCGTCGACGTCGATGGTCAGAAAGACTTTTTTGCCGCGGATACGGGTAATCAACTCGGGGATATGGCCGCCGGCGTGCACATCGTCGTTGAACCAGACACGGGTACGGTCGGGAGTGGCACGGATGTAGTCCATCTCTTCTTGGCAGATGGAGCGAATGCCGAATTGGAGCACGGGAGCGCCGAGATCGGCGATGCGCCGAGCCACACTGGCATGGCTATATGGGCTGCCTTCGTAGCTGTCACGCAAGTCGCTGTGGGCATCGATTTGCACCAGCACAAAGTCGCCATGCACGGCCTGAATGGCGCGGGCAAATCCACTCGAAATGCTGTGTTCGCCACCGAGTCCTACGAGCATTTTGCCGGCGCTGAGGTGTTCGTGGGCACAGGCGGTGATGGCATCGACCATGGCTGCGGGACCCGCAGTGTGGGGAGCGAGTGCGGGTAGGGTGTGGATGCCGTAGTCGTGCACCACTTCGCGGTCGAATTCGCGGTCGTATAATTCTACTTGGCGCGAGGCGTTGATGATGGCACGCGGGCCGCCACGGGCACCTTGGCCAAAGCTGACGGTGGCTTCGTAGGGGATGGGCAGGACGACGACTTTGGCACTGTCGTAGCTGGCAATGTCGCCTTCGAGACCTAAGAAATTTTCGGGTGTGGCGTATTCGTAGTGACTCATGCGCTCCTCGTCATGCGAATGGCTGATGCGATTGTGATTGTACCATGGAGCACGTATGTGAGGAGCACTTATGACGACGCGAATATGTACGAAGACATCTCAAACAACGATTGACGATATGACGCAGTGGTATGCGTCAGCGCAGACTGCCCCCCATTGGTTGGATGTCAGCGACCCGACGCGTGATACGTTGACGAAACTTGGACTCCATCCGCTTGTTATTGACGATATCATGCATGGTGGTCAGCGTACCAAGGTTGAGTACTATGATGACTATCTGTTTTTTGTCTTTTATGCGTTTACACTACAAAGTGATGAAACGTTACAGTTGACTGCAATCCCGTTGTATATTTGTGTCAGTAATCAAAAAATCATCACCATCCACAAAAATATGGAGCATACCATTGATGATGCGTGGCGGCGCTGGCATGCGCTGACGGCAGATACGTTGGTTGCGGTAGACGTATTACACATGTTTCTTGATACGGTGGTGGATAGCTATTTCCCCATGATTGATGTAATCGGTGATGCGATAGAGGAGCTCGAAATGCAAATATTGTCGGGTGCATCGCCGGCACAACTGCGTAACGTGCTCCAACTCAAGCGTACCCTGCTTGAGTTCCGTCGCCATGTGGCACCGACGCGCGAGGCACTGAATGCGCTACTGCGTGGCGACATGCTCACGGTTGAGCGGCAAACGCTGATGCAAATCCAAGACGTCTATGATCACGTGCTCCGCATAATAGACACCATCGATCTCCACCGCGATCTACTCACATCGATTCTCGACGTGCATCTATCAGTGCAGTCCAATCGGTTGAATCAGGTGATGAAGGTGCTCACAATTGCGTCAATTATTTTGATGGGAAATTCGCTGATTGCAGGCATTTACGGCATGAATTTTGCGCAGATGCCCGAATTGAGTTGGGCATTTGGCTATCCGGCTACACTCATTGCTATGGCACTCTTGAGTGTAGGCATGTTTATCTACTTCCGGCGGCGTGGTTGGCTCAGCAACAACGAATTGTAGCGGTTAGCTACTCAAGTCAAAGACATGTGCGCTATCAACGCGCATGAGTCGTGTGTGTCCCAAAAAATGCGCATCGAAATCCTCGATACCTGTGGCAGTCAACAGCGTCTGTTGGTTGCTGTCGGCCATGACGGCGAGCAGGTGCCGGCGCCGTTGGGCATCGAGCTCTGACAAGACGTCATCGAGCAAGAGTACTGGACGCTCGCCGGTGCGTTGGTGCATCAGATGCATCTCGGCGAGCTTGAGTGCCATCACCCCACTGCGTTGTTGTCCACGTGAGCCGAATGTGCCGAGATCGATGCTGCCGTCACGGACGTGGATGTCGTCACGGTGTGGACCGAGGCTCGTTTGTTGGCGAGCGATGTCGTCGCTGTGACTGTGTTGGTAGGCTGCGAGCAGTGTGACCGCAATCAAGGCTTCGTCGTCATCGATATTAATCGTATCAATACTTGGCATGTATGAAAGCGAAAACGCGTGTGCATTGTCAGTTATTTGAGCATATATTGGTTGTGCCAAGTGTTGTAACTCGGTTATTGCCTGGATGCGTGCACACACAATTGCGGCGCCACTCTGTGCTAGCTGTTCGTCCCAAAAAGCCAGTTCAGTGCTCGCATTGCGGGGGATGCGGCCACGTTCGCGCCACTGGCGGAGCAGACCGTTGCGTTGGGTGAGGACTTTGGTGTATTGGTTGAGCATGCTCAGGT